>JAQWKM010000010.1 GCA_029247845.1 Paracoccaceae bacterium
GTTGCTCACTACAAATTTTCTTGGTAAACTAGAGGGCGAAAGTGGTTCTCCTATAGCTTCGTAAAGTCTGAAATCTAAAGTTGTAGGGGCACTGGAGGGGGGTAATTGTGCTGTGATTGGATCATGTTCGTTGGTTTCTAAAAACAAATGAAAAAGGGCTTCCTGTCTCAGCCCAATGGTACCCAGTGCGGCCGTTGTTTCAAGCATCAGTTGCGCCGTTAGCCAATCGCCACGGAGCGCATGACAGTAAATTCTTGCACCGTCCTCTGGATAATTACGTCCCAGTTTTAAAACTTGTCCACAGGCGGGCGACATTTCTTCGCTTAGCATTGAAAGTTCAAATAAGCTTGGGACGAGCTGTGCAGGCAGTGGTTCAGCCCGTTTCAAAAGTGCCAGTGCGGGTTCAACTGCACCGTATTCGACAAGTTTGTTAATCCTTGCTAAAAAAAATGAAAAGCTATCATTGCTGTCATAAGGCGCGTACCCTTCGGCCAGTAAAAGCCGGAACAATAGGCTTTGGATCGTTGGGTTGGATCCTATAGGCATGTCATCTAACAGGCGGTCTAGGTCAGCCGTTGTGCTGTCGTGCCAAATTGTCAGTGGTAGGCCAGTTACACTGGGTGGAAGCAGTCCGACAGCATCGACGCGAATCTCGGACAAATTTGAGACTTGTATATTAGGAAGATGTGCATTTGGGGAAATTGGAGGTTCTAGCCCTGCGTTATCTTGTCTTAGAACGGTATTTTGAGATTTTGGTCTGAGTTTATTTAGCCAGTCAATAGCAGAAAGGGGCGTTTCTGCCCAGGCAGGCTGTGGCAAACATAAGCATATGGCAACAAGTTTAGCTTTCATTAAGAATCACTGGAATCTGCTTTGTACTTCTGACCGGATCAAACGAGACACCTATATATGGACCTAAATAGGTATAGATGGTCAAATAAATAAGTCCTATAGTTACCAAAACCAGCAGCCATTTGATAAATTTATTCATTCATTAGCCTCGTTTCTTATTTTTTTCACTAGCATACAGGTTTTGGGCCTTAAAATCACGACTTTCGCCTCAATGCGTTGAATTTTATCAAAGGATCGCCAATAACGGAAATATGATTCTAAAATTACGCAAGACAGTGGCCTTTGTAGGAATGATGGGCGCTGGAAAAACAGCCATAGGGCGCGTCGTTGCGCAAAAATTGAATGCTTCGTTTCTGGATTCGGATACTGAGATAGAATTGGCGGCCAATATGTCTGTCAGAGAGATATTTTCTCGCGATGGTGAGCCGTTTTTTCGAGCTCGGGAAGCGCAGATCATCAAGCGGCTTTTAGAGACAAAAACATGTATTCTGTCCACAGGTGGTGGTGCTTTTACCAATGAAGAAATTCGTAAGGCAATGTCCAATAGCTGCTTGTCTTTATGGCTTAAAGTTGATTTTGACCTGCTTTGGTCACGGGTTAAGAGTAAAGAAAGCCGCCCTCTCTTACAAACCTCAGACCCGTTTGGAACGCTAAGAGATATTTTTGAAAAACGGCAGGATATTTACGCTTTGGCCGATGTGTCAGTAATGGCGGATAAAGACCTAACTGTAAATGAGATGTCGGATCGCGTCATTGATGCGTTATTAACACGTCCTGATGTTTTGGAACAAATTAATGACTGATAGAGTTCGAGTGGAACTGGGCACACGCTCCTATGATATATTTATAGGCTGCGGGCTTTTGGAGCAGTGCAGTGATTTTCTGATACCTATTTTAAATCGATCTAAAGTTGCAATCGTTACTGATGAGATAGTTGCAGCGCATCATTTAGACACTCTAGTTAATTGTTTGTCGCAGTCTGGTATCGCCTGTGATGTCCTTAGATTGCCCGCAGGCGAGATGACAAAATCATGGCCCTATCTGACACAGTGCGTTGAGTGGCTTTTGGATAAAAAGATTGAACGACAAGACGTTGTTATTGCACTCGGTGGTGGGGTGATGGGGGATTTGGTTGGTTTTGCCGCGGCCATCTTGCGCCGAGGTATTCGTTTTGTTCAGATACCGACATCGCTTCTAGCCCAAGTTGACAGTTCTGTTGGGGGTAAGACTGGGATCAATGCGATTAAGGGTAAAAACCTTATTGGCGCTTTTCACCAACCAAGTCTTGTATTGACTGATATTTCAGTTCTTGAAACTATGTCCCAGCGAGACTTTTTGGCAGGCTATGGGGAGGTAGTAAAATACGGGCTTTTAGGCAATGCGCCTTTTTTTGAATGGCTCGAGGAACACGGGCATGCACTGACGCAGGGGAATGCGGAAAAGAGGGCAGAGGCCGTTCGCGTATCTTGCCAGATGAAGGCTGATATCGTAGCACGGGATGAAACAGAGCAGGGGGAACGCGCTCTGCTTAATCTGGGTCACACTTTCTGTCACGCGCTTGAGGCGGTCACGGGTTACTCAGACAGGCTTTTGCACGGCGAAGGGGTAGCCATTGGCTGTGGGCTCGCGTTTGAGCTATCCGCACGGGTTGGACTTTGTGCCCAAGAGCTTCCGTCGCGTGTGCGTGCACATTTGAAAACAATGGGCATGAAGGTTGATATATCAGACATTCCCGGCCCTCTTCCACCAGCTGAAGACTTGCTTGCTCTTATGGGCCAAGACAAAAAAGTGGTTGCTGGTGAACTCCGCTTTATTCTGGCGCGCGATATTGGAGACACCTTCGTTACGGGAGATGTTGACCGTGAAAGCGTTCTTAGTGTGCTTTCAGAGGCTTTAAGCATCAGAGGATAGAGCTTATTTTCTGCTAAGATATCTGTCTGTTTTGTTTAATTACTCATGTAAAACCGTTTTCTAGGGATAAAATAACTGTCCAGATGACAGCCTAAAATGGTATTTCGTCGTCAAGGTCTCTCGATGGAGTAGGTGCCACTGCCTGTCCACTATCGCCCGAACCATAGGTATTGGGACCGCCGCGATCATAGGAGGCGCCTGGATTTTCGGAATAGCCTAAGCTTGTCCCACCACCTTCACCCCGTGAATCCAACATTGTGAGTTCAGAGCGGTAAGGGCGTAATACAACTTCAGTCGAATAGCGATCTGCGCCGGACTGATCTTGCCATTTCCGTGTCTCAAGCTGGCCTTCGATATAAACTTTTGACCCTTTGCGCAAAAATTGCTCAGCCACACGTACAAGTGGTTCTGAAAAAATAGCAACGCGGTGCCATTCGGTTTTTTCGCGGCGTTCGCCCGTATTCTTATCTTTCCAGTTTTCAGAGGTTGCAATTGAAAGGTTACAAACTTTTCCGCCATTTGGGAAATTTCGAACCTCTGGCTCGGAACCCAAATTTCCTATCAACATAACTTTGTTTACCGAACCTGCCATTGCATCTCTCCTATCGAATCTCAAACATAGCCTGACTTCTATAGATCATTCAAAATTGTTGAAGGAAAGATGAATCCACTTTGATCTCGCATGTGATAGCGTCTTATGAAGCTTAAATCTGCCTGGTATAATTTTTTAGGGAGGCGCGGATAAGTTGATCCCCGGATGCGGTAGGGGATGGAGCAATTCGTATTAACCTCATCAAATGGCAAATGATAGTTTTCATTTAGATATTTTTTAATGCCGGGTACTCGGTCAATGCCGCTGATATGCTTAAAAAATAAACAGCGTATTTGGACAAGATTCTCAAGTTAGAGGCTGCCAAGCCTGTCCGAGGAGAGGTTAACCCAATTTATTTGCCTTTTTATCCGGATAATGTGCCCTTTGGAACCCAATATAATGGGCGGACAAAGAAATGGATAGACAAGGCTTATGCCAGTCAGCGCACAAAGTTTGAAAGTCAATCCAATGGATACTTTGGAAAACTGTTCGGGTTTAGCGCGACACCTAGCATTGCAATATAAGCAGTTTGAATCATGTTCTCTGGCTCTTACGCCCTGTAATGAGGGTCCCGAAGCTATCCAGCGTTATGGCAAAATTTCACCCCACGCAGAAACAAAGTCTATGTCAGATCAATTCTGAAATATAATTAAATATTTTTTATTAGTATGTTATTGGCCTATTCTGCAGCAACTTTGATGACAGGTTCCATTCGTTTCAGCATCTCATCGCTGAGGTGACACTTTATATGATGTCCGTTCGCCAAAGACTGATTTTTTGGAACTTCTGTTTCGCATAAATTATTTGGGACGTGCTCTTTCCAATGGCATCTGGTCTGGAATGGGCATCCACTGGGGGGATCCATGGCGGAAGGAATGTCGCCTTCCAGCACGATGCTTTGCTTTTCAACGCTAGTATCTGCAATTGGAACGGCTGAAAGAAGGGCTTGGGTGTAGGGATGATAGGGTGGCGAAAAGACTTGGTCCGTTGTTCCAAGCTCGACCACATGCCCCAGATACATAACCATCACCCTATCACTGAGATAACGAACAATGGAGAGGTCGTGGCTAATAAAGAGAAGAGTTGTTTTTTCGTTGCGCTGAATCTCCATCAAAAGATCAGTAACTGCAGCTTGAACCGAGACATCCAGGGCCGAGACGGGTTCATCGGCGACTACGATCCTCGCGCCCCCGGCAAACGCCCGTGCGATCCCAACGCGCTGTTTTTGACCACCCGAAAGCTGGCGCGGCATCCGTCCGGCAAAGGCTCGGGGTAGTTTGACGAGATCCAAAAGCTCAAGCATACGGTCTGAGCGCTCTGTATCGGATGATCCGTATTTGAAAATCTCAAGCGCGCGAATAATTTGACGCCCAACTGGCATACATGGGTTCAAGGTATCAAACGGGTTTTGAAAAACCATTTGAATATCAGCAACCGTTTGAGTGTCCCGATTTTCTATAGACGTATATTCAATGTTGTTGCCGTCTAATAGGATTTTACCATCTGTTGCTGTTTCAAGCCCCATTAGGACTTTGGCAAAAGTCGATTTTCCGCAGCCAGACTCGCCCACAATGGCTAGTGTCTCACCCTCGCGCGCCTCAAACGAGATCGTCTCGTTGGCTTTGACAACGCGCTTTTCTCCCGCACTTCCAAAAAGAGCGTTTGCTGCGACTTCGTAATATTTTTTGAGCTTGTCAATTTTAAGGATCACATCCCCAAGTTCTGACTTGGAATTTGAGGTGGAGGCAACAGCGGGTTTAGACCAGTCAATATTTTGAAATCTGTTACAGCGACTGAAGTGTTGGTCATCCCCTTTGATTGTGAACATCTCAATATCTGAACTATTGCATAATCCATCTTGAAAATAATCGCAGCGTGGTCCAAAATTACAACCATTTGGTCGCTCATGTGGCAATGGGAAATTTCCAGGAATAGCCACTAGGGGGCGTGCATTTTTATTCGCCCCCGGAAGAGGGATGGATCTAAAAAGGGCCTGTGTATAAGGGTGCTGCATCTTATCAAAAACGTCTTTTATACTACCTGTTTCCACAGCTTCACCCGAGTACATCACACAAATTTGGTCACAGGTTTCTAAGACAAGTCCAAGGTTGTGGGATATGAAAAGCATCGATGTACCGTATTTTTTACCTAAGTCTTTGACCAATCTGACTACGGCAGCCTCAACTGTGACATCAAGGGCTGTGGTTGGCTCATCCAAGATAAGCAAAGCTGGCTTTGACATAAGAGCCATAGCTATAACGATCCGCTGCTGCTGACCACCGGACAATTGATGAGGATAAGATTTTAGTATGCGTTCTGGGTCTGGAAGTTTTACATCGGTAACCACTTCTAGAGCGCGTTTGTAGGCTTCGCTTTCGGATACGCTCTCATGGATCATTGGAACTTCCATAAGCTGCTTGGCAATTTTCATGGCAGGGTTCAATGACGCCATCGGTTCTTGATATATCATTGCGATTTCATTGCCGCGAATATTACGCAACTCTTTGGCGTTCATTTGACCCAGGTCTTGGCCCTTGAATTTGATAGTGCCGTCAACAACTTTTCCGTTTACACCAAGGTCTTGCATCACACCCAATGCGACTGTGGATTTTCCGCAACCAGACTCTCCAACAAGGCCCACGGCTTCACCCGGTTGAACCGCAACCGAAAAATCCATAACGGCTGGAATTTCGTTCAGTCTGGTGAAAAAGGAAATCGAAAGCCGATCGATTTCCAAAACTGGACCGTCAAAATCTGTTGTGTCCATCTTTATCTGCCTATCTGGGTCAAGCCCTTTGGGTAGCAATGCCTATCATCAACAAATCAATTGCTAACGATTTTTTATTTTAGTCCTTCAGACTTTCCTCACGTAAACCGTCAGCGAGCAGATTTAAGCCTAATACGAGGCTAAGCAAAGCAAAGGACGGGACCAAAGCCGCATGAGGATAAATTGAAAGCAATTTGCGACCATCATTAATCGTTGCCCCCCAATTGGGATCCTCAGGAGAAAGACCTAGACCAAAAAAGCCTAGCGTCCCCAGTAAGATAGTGGTGTATCCAATGCGCAGGCAGAAATCGACGATTAGTGGTCCTCTCGCATTTGGAAGTATTTCCCATAACATAATATACCATGCACCTTCGCCCCGTGTTTGCGCTGCGGCAACATAATCTCGTGTTTTGATATCCATTGTCAGGCCTCGCACAATCCGAAAAACGGTTGGTGAGTTCACGAAAACAACGGATACGAAAACAGTAAGCAATCCCGCATCAACATCGAAAAGATCGATGACTGTAAAGAGATCAACTTTACTGCCAGATTCATTGATCAAAGAAATATACAACATACCCAATACGGCCAACCCCGAACCAAGCAATAAGGTCCGTTTTACAGGTACTATGTGATAGCGAGAGTTGATCAATACGGAATAAAAAATTAATGGGAAAGCAAACAAAATAATGGCCATATATTGGGGTAGTCCAGTTAATCTAATCTCCGGGGTTACCAATAGGTAAAACAACAAGATAACTGGGAAAGCCAGGATTAAATTTGCGACAAATGAAATCGTTGTATCGAGGCGCCCACCATAGTACCCGGCAGGAACTCCTAATGTTATTCCGACCATAAACGCAAATAGGGTCGCCAAAGGTGCAATCACAATCACGATAGTCGAACCGGCTATCACTCTACTGAAGACATCCCGCGCTAAGTGGTCCCCACCCAACAAGAAATGTTCATAATCTCCGTCTTCGGCGCCTCTAAGTGTTGTTCCAGGAATTTTATTTTTCATACCTGAAAACTGCGCTAATGGATCTTGGGTGATAATCCAATCCATTGCGCCTGAAAAAAATCCAGTAAAGACCCAGAACATTACTATGAAAAAACCTATCAACCCAATGACCGAGTCAAATAATTTTCCATATAAACCGAGGGATTGTTTGTATCGCATAGACACGACAAAAAGCACTACAAGGGAAATCCAGACGGGTCCAAGTTGGGTGAGCATCCCCAAAAATATTTCTATCCACGATAACGCTTCCATTGCAGAGTCCTTTTCAAGTAACGCTTATGCGTGGATTCAAATATACATAACCGATATCAGATATAAGTTGTGTGATGAGGACAACCACGACAGATACAACAGACACACCTAGCAGAAGCTCGATGTCATTGTTACCTGCAGCTTGCACAAGGACCCATCCGAACCCTTTGTAGTTAAATAGTGTTTCAACAATCACTACTCCATTTAGGAGCCATGGGAATTGAAGCATAATAACTGTAAAAGGTGCGATCAAAGCGTTTCTCAGCGCATGTTTTAAAACAACGTTCGGGAATGAAACGCCTTTTAAGCGAGCTGTCCGAATGTATTGGGCGGTCATAACTTCTGCCATAGACGCCCTTGTCATACGCGCAATATACCCCATGCCGTATATAGCGATTGTTAAAACTGGCAATAAGAAGTTTTCCAGATTAGGATTTTCCATCGCAGACGTCGCGGTTCCTTTGAACCATTTGAGTCCAACAGCACTAGATGCAAAAACAGAAATTAAGATGACCCCGGATACATATTCCGGTGTGGCAGTGGTTAGGATGGCGACCGTGGATAAAGACCTATCGGTTTTACTTCCTTCACGCATTCCTGCCAGAATCCCAAGGACCAGAGCACTCGGCACCATCAAGGCCATAACCCACATCATTAAAACGCCTGTTAGACCAAGTCTGGTACCAATGATCCCTGAAACATTGTCTTTAAAACGTGTCGAGTATCCCCAATTTCCTTGAAAAATACCGCAAAATTTCGGTGCTTCGTCTGGCTGCATTCCAGAACTTATGCATCTCCCGCGCAATTCTCCATCTGATCCCTCAATCACATAGCCGGGTAATACACCTAGCCATTGGCCATATTTTACAGGAACTGGCAACAAATAACCGCGGTTGAGTAAATAAGATTGGACTGCTTCATCGCTCATTCGGAAGTTGCCTTGGGTTTTGGCTAGCTTTTCTAAATTAGGGTAAAGATTTGTCAGAAAAAATACGACAAAAGTTAAGCATAAAGCCGTGAAAACCATTATCACGAGACGCCGCAAAATAAACAGTCCCATTCTGAATCCTGTCCTACCTGATCATAGTTTTAATATTAGGCTTAAGGTGCAAAAAGGCCGCACTTCTCTGAAGTGCGGCCTAATAAAATGTAAAGTTTAAGCTTTGAAACCCCACTTATAGTGATGTGAGTGATAAGCTATATGCTGCTCACATTGCAGTTCTGGTTTATGGCTTCTGTATAGAGCACGCCAATATGGTTGAATTGTCACTCCCTCTTCAGCAATGAGCGCTTGACATTTTCCTGCCACTTTACGCCGTTCATCAGCGTCAGAAATTGCATTAGCTTCAGCCAAAAGTGCATCAAACTCGGGGCTATTCCAGGCAAATTCATTCCAAGCCTCTCCAGATCTATAAGCGAGACCCCAAACTTGAGTAGCGAATGGGCGATGGTTCCAGTTTGTTGAGCTAAATGGGTATTTTGTCCAATCATTCCAGAAAGTCGAGCCAGGTAGGATAGTTCGTTTAACTTTGAAACCTGCGTCTCTTAGTTGAGCTGCAACAGAGTCTGTTGTATTCTTCCGCCAATCGTCATCAATTGAAGTTATTTCATGCTCGTAGTCTTCCATGCCGGCTTCTTTCATTAGAGCCATAGCTTTTTCTGGATCATAAGGAAGCCTCTCTACGCTTGGATCGTGTTCTGGATGCATAGAGCCAGAGTGAAAATTGTTGGCTGTAGAACCTTTGCCTGCATAGCCCAGTTCTAAGCAGATTGCGTTATCAACAGCCATCGCAAGTGCTTGCCGCACTCGTTTGTCAGCATAGGGTGTATTTCCGTCTGCGTCTTGCGCAACCTGATTTGGTCGAATTACTATTGTTGATCCGGTCGAAATAGTAGAATTTTCCCATCCTATACCCGGAATTATGTCAACATATTCGCCTACAGTTTCGTAAAACACATCCACCTCGTCTCCTTCAGCTGCTGCTATCCACGCAGAAGGGTCTGTTCCATAGTCTATGAATTCAATGCGATCTAACGGAACCGTTCTGCCGATCGAATAGCCCCACCAATCGTGTGCTTCGTTTTTAACAAGCGCGGCTTTAACGCCCACATCGTAACCGTCTGGCATGAATGGACCAGTTCCAACAGGGTTTGTTCCCATTGTGTCAACTGAGAAAGTTGAGTGCACAACTGCCGCAGGATAGTCTGCCATGCCGGCAATCACTGTAATATCAGAGGCGACGCATGTTAGTTCAACCGTGTGGCTATCTACAACTTTAATTGCTCCAGCAGCTGCTTTACCTGCATCCGCATCAATAAGGGACGCCATACGGACAGCCATCGAGTTACCTTCAACTGACTTATCACACCAGCCTTCAATATTGCGCGCAACATCTTCCGCTGTGAAGTCTTCACCATTATTCCATTTTACCCCTTTACGAACGTTAAGTGTGTATTTTGAAGCGTTATCATTTGTACTCCAACTTTCCAATAGGTTGGGAGTTATTGACCCATCGTTGTTATATTCTACAAGATATTCTAAATAACCACCGGCAAAGTGTGCCAATTGCGTCCAATCAAAAGTCCGCGGATCTTTTAATCCAAGAATATCCATTTGCATACGCATTGTTCCGCCCTGCTGCAAATGACCACCAGCGTGAGCTGGCTGGGTTAACCCACCAAGAGCATAAGCTGTCGTTGCAGTAAGTCCTAAAGCAGTTGTTCTTGCTATAAATTCTCGCCGGCTTAACTTTCCCTCTTTAAGTTCTTGTGCATACATTTTTGCAGCGGGATGAATTGTTTCATAATTATTCTTATCGTGTGACATTATAAACTCCCTATGATTCTGTTAGACTTTTTTATGCTTCGATATGTGAAGATAAAATGATTTTCTTACAAACCTATTACCTTCGGCTAAGGCTCTGCCCGTCATACGGCACAATATTTCAGCAAAGGTCAACGCTGTCTTTTATCTTTTCGTGATTAATTTGCGACATTAAACAATAAATAAAACGACGTTTTTGATAACCAGCTGCTTTCGCGTTTTACTTATTTCGTTCTCGCAAACGTTTACCAAATAACTCAACTTCGACTTATCAAAGTTTTCGAGGATCTACTGAGCGCCAGTTTTTCATATTGCTACGGAACCAAGTTCTTTGCCGCTTTGCAAACTGATGTGTGGCGATTGTGGCGCGTTCTTTTGCTTCGTCAAAAGTCAAATCTCCAGCCAAATAGGAAACTAACTCCTTTGCTCCAATGGCTTTGGAGGATGGTACGTTTTGATTCCAATTCTTTGAATTGTTCTGGGCTTCCTCCAAGGCGCCAGAGGTCAACATTTTATCAAATCTTTTGTTGATACGGTTATTTAGCCAGTCTTTACTTACGTCAAAAAGGATTGTTGAACAGTTGCCTAGTTCAAGGAGTGGCGGTTGTGTTTCATCTTGCCATTGCGCAATTGAGCGTCGAGTAGATGCGAAAACTTCCCAAGCCCGCTGAACCCGCATTGGATTTTGCAGGTCAAGGCGTATCTGTGTCGCATGATCCAGATCTGCGATCAATGCTTCAAGGCCTTCGGTGTTCAATTTTTCGGTAGCTTTTTCGCGAACAAGAGGTGGTGTAGGCGGGATTTGAGCTAAGCCACTTGTCAATGCTTTGAAATAAAGACCTGTTCCGCCAACAATGATCGGCCTATGTTCGTTTCCCAAGTGCGGCTGAATGTCCCTAAGCCATCCTCCAACTGAATAATATTTAGTTCCATCCACATGGCCGTAGAGTGAGTGAGGGACCAAGGTTTCTTCCTCTAGATTGGGTCGCGCCGTAAGGACACGCCAATTTTCGTAGACCTGCAACGCATCCGCATTTAAAATGTGACCACCTTTCTTGTGTGCAATAGACAGGGCAAGAGATGATTTTCCAGAGGCCGTTGGACCGGCAATCAAAATTGGAATATCGGATGGTATATCGGCAATAAAACGGGGAAGAGACACTCTTGTGGCACCTATAAAGTTTAAACAAGTTGGCTCAAAACACATCTTTTTTACACAAGGGTCAATGATGGATTGAACTAGAATGATTTTTCAGACAGTTTCAAGGTATATGATAACCTAAAAAAGAGAGTAGCACATGCCTCCAATCGATTCCTCTGCACCGACGTTCAAACGCGTGATGCTAAAGATTTCAGGCGAAGCCTTGATGGGGGAGCAGGCATATGGACTTCACCCTCCGACGGTGGAACGCATCGCTAATGAAATAAAAACTGTTCACGACCTCGGGGTCGAGATTTGTATGGTAATTGGCGGTGGCAATATTTTTCGGGGATTACAAGGAAGTGCGCAGGGCATGGAGCGCACAACAGCGGATTACATGGGAATGCTGGCAACTGTAATGAATGCACTGGCCATGCAAAGTGCACTAGAGAGCCTTGATGTATTCACTCGTGTTATTAGCGCTATTCCGATGGATCAGGTCTGTGAGCCTTACATTCGACGTCGCGCTGTACGGCACTTGGAAAAAAAACGGGTTTGTATATTTGCGGCCGGAACAGGTAACCCTTATTTTACAACCGACACAGCGGCCACGTTGCGGGCAAGCGAGATGGCGTGCCAAGTGATTTTCAAAGGTACAAAAGTCGATGGCGTATACGACAAAGATCCTGAAAAGTATGCGGATGCCCTTCGGTACGACGACGTGTCTTACAATGATGTGCTTGCAAAACGTTTGGGGGTGATGGATGCAAGTGCTATTGCCTTGGCACGAGACAACCGATTGCCAATTATTGTATTCTCTCTGGATGAGCCAGGTGGCTTCAAAGGAATTCTTGCTGGTGAGGGCACGTATACCACTGTATCAGAATGAAACCAAAGTTTGGCTGGAAAATGTATCATTCTCGCTTTATGCAGTACAAACAAAATAAGAAAAAGAAAAGAGATATGAGACATGTCTGATGATTTTATGCTCGACACAGATGGCATTGAGCGTCGCATGAGTGGAGCTTTTTCCTCTCTCAAAACTGAGTTTTCTTCTTTACGGACAGGGCGTGCATCTGGTTCGATGCTGGACCCGATCACCGTTGAGGCATATGGCCAGCGTACCCCCATAAATCAAGTTGGCACAGTCAACGTTCCAGAGCCACGGATGGTCACGATCAACGTCTGGGATAAATCAATGGTTGGCGCTGTGGAAAAAGCAATCCGCGAAAGCGGTTTGGGGATTAATCCTCAGCTAAACGGTACCATAATTATGCTGCCGATTCCGGAATTAAACGAGGAACGTCGCCGTGAGTTTGCGCGCGTTGCAGCACAGTACGCAGAAAACGCCCGTGTCTCTGTCCGGAATGTGCGCCGCGATGCAATGGATCAGATAAAAAAAGCAAAGTCAGATGGGTTATCTGAGGATGACCAAAAAATTTGGGAAGACGAAGTGCAGGATCTAACTAACCATCATATCAAGGCTGTCGATTCAGCTTTGGAGGCAAAGCAAAAGGAAATCATGCAGGTTTAGTATAAACATGTCAGAGTTTTCTTCTCAAGCACCTAGTGCAAACCACGTTGCGATTATTATGGACGGCAACGGAAGGTGGGCTCAATCACGCGGGCGGCCTCGTTTGTTTGGTCATCATGCTGGCGCTAAGCGTATTCGAGAAATCCTTGAAAGTTGCCCAGAACTTGGCGTGAAATATCTCACAATATTTGCGTTTTCGACGGAGAACTGGAAACGAACACAGGAAGAAGTTGCTGGTTTGATGACATTGTTTCGTCGCTATATCATCCGAGAATCCCAAAGTCTCAAAGAGAGCGGTGTCAGAGTGAGGTTTATTGGAGATCGCACGCGTCTGGAAACAACACTCGTCGATTTGATGGATGAACTAGAATTAATGACATGCGAAAATGATTTGGTGCATTTGACGATTGCGATAAATTATGGAGGCCGCGATGAAGTGGCGCGCGCAACAAGACGGCTGGCCTATGATGTAAAGTCTGGCAGGCTCTCTCCCAAAGATATTGACGAAGAGACATTGCCCAAGTATCTCGATACACTGGTTCTTCCAGATCCTGATCTGTTAATAAGAACCTCTGGAGAGGCGCGCATTTCAAATTTCTTACTATGGCAGGCGGCCTATTCGGAATACGATTTTGTAGATACACTTTGGCCGGATTTTACGCGCGAGATGTTTGCTCAAGCTCTAGAGAGGTATCGAAAGCGCACCCGAAAATTTGGAGGTGTCTTGATATGAGTTCGAGCGACCTCTGGAGCGATCTCTTACCAAGAGTTATATCTGCGGTTTTAATGGCTATAATTGGTATAGCGGCAATATGGTTGGGAGGGATTTTTCTAGACTTTCTGTTGATATTGGTTGTAGCTGTTATGCATTGGGAACTTGGATCCATGCTAAACCCAATGTCAAAACAGGCCAAATGGTTTAGCGCTTTTTTTGGTGCGTTTGCTTTGTACTGGGCCCTTGGTAGCGAGAGTATGTTTGGTTGTATAATAACTTTACTTCTGGGGGCTGCAGTTCAAATCGGATTTTTCTTTAACGAAAAAAGAACTGGTTTCCTGGTCTCATTAGCAATTTTGCTTTGTGGCTACTTTTTACATAGTTTTCGGCTAGACTTTGGCGTTGGTTTCACTTTTTGGCTGGTTGGACTGGTTATTGCCACTGATCTTGGTGGGTATTTTGGCGGTCGTCTTATAGGTGGCCCGAAATTGATCCCTCGGGTTAGTCCAAAAAAAACATGGTCTGGTGCTGTTGCTGGATGGATCGGGGCCTTATCCGTGAGTGTTTTGGTTTTAATATATTCATCTTTAGAGGCGCCTCTCTTTGACCTTTTAACTTTAACCTTGTTTCTCTCGGTGGCCTCCCAAGCGGGTGATATCTGTGAAAGCGCTTTGAAGAGAACATGCAGTATCAAAGACAGTTCCTCCCTTATTCCTGGCCATGGCGGAGTGATGGACAGATTTGACGGTCTTGTTGGGGCAAGCCTTGTTTTGGGCATAATTTCGCCATTACTGGTTAGCATATGAAACGTCTAAGCGTGTTTGGTGCGACGGGATCGATCGGTCAAAGTACTCTTGATCTCGTCAGACGGAATAAAGATCTGTACTGTGTAAAAGTGCTGACTGGCGGGCGTAATCTGGATTGTCTGGTCAGAAATGCGCTAGAATTTCGGCCTGAATTTGTGGTGACTGCTCATGATGATTGCTATCAAGAGCTAAATGAGATGCTCTCTCACACTGATATTAAAGTTGCCGCTGGAGCAAACGGTATCAATGAGGCTGCAAGTGTGCAAGTCAATTGGGCTATGTCGGCGATTGTAGGAGCCGCAGGGCTAGAACCGGGGCTAAGGGCGATGCAAGCAGGTGCGAATTTGGCACTTGCCAACAAAGAAAGTATGGTTGCCGCAGGACCTTTGATGAGGCAAACCTCTCGTGAAAATGATGTTGCTCTATTGCCGGTAGATAGTGAACATTCAGGAGTTTTTCAGGCCCTGATTGGAGAAGACCGTAAAGCAGTTGAACGCGTTATTCTGACGGCATCAGGGGGTGCATTTAGAGATTGGAGCTTGGAAGAAATCGCAGCGGCTACTCCAGAACAGGCTGCAACGCATCCAAACTGGGATATGGGCCAGCGGGTTACAATCGATAGTGCCTCATTGTTTAACAAGGCGCTGGAAGTAATCGAGGCAAAAGAGCTTTTTGACCTGAAGCCTAAACAAGTAGAGGTTTTGGTGCATCCGCAATCTATGATACATGCGCTCGTCGGGTTTCAGGATGGAGGATTGATGGCACATATCGGTCCGGCGGATATGCGACATGCAATCGGTTTTGCTCTCAACTATCCTAATAGAAGTTATTTGCCAGTTGAAAGGCTAGATTTAGCAAAAATTGGTCAATTTGATTTTAGTGCACCAGATTTGGAAAAATATCCTGCCCTTCGTTTGGCCTATGACGTGCTGGACCTTGGTGGATTTTCAGGTGCAGTTTACAATGCAGCAAAAGAGATTGCGCTAGATGCATTCATTGCGCATCGCATTGGTTTTTTGGATATGGCCAAGATCGTTGAGGCCGTTTTGGAACGAATTTTTGTCAAAAATATCAGCAAAGAAAATAATTTCTGCCTTGAAAATATCTTGAATATGGACCACATCGGTCGCACATATGCTAGAGAAGAAATTGAAAAAAATTCTAAATATTTGTAGGAGTTCCCTTGGATCTAATTTCAATATTACCGGCCTTTGGCGGGTTATCTTTTACACTTTTAGCTTTTGTGGTGTCACTTTCCGTAATCGTTTTTGTTCATGAATTCGGTCATTATATCATTGGGCGCTGGTCTGGTATAAAAGCGGAGGTATTCTCGCTTGGCTTCGGGCCAGTCTTGATTTCTCGCGTCGATCGCAGGGGAACTCAGTGGCAATTTGCCTTGGTTCCTTTTGGAGGCTACGTAAAGTTCCTTGGAGATAAAGACGCAGCGAGTGCAGGAGACTACCAACAAATAGGGGTTTTGAGCACTGAGGAAAGGCGTCAAACTATGCATGGGGCGCCACTTTGGGCGCGCACGGCAACCGTTGCAGCGGGACCATTATTCAACTTTATCTTATCTATCTTGATATTCTCCAGTATTGCGTTTTGGCAGGGTCAAGCACGGGATCCCTTGACTGTTGGGGCTATTTACCC
>JAQWKM010000024.1 GCA_029247845.1 Paracoccaceae bacterium
GCGGTAATGTGATGAGTGGCCGAAACTAGACTTGAACATGTTCGCTACGATATTAGCCACCGTTTTGGCGGAACAGATACGGAAGCGTTCATAAATATGAATCCCAACCAGACCGTGCCAGTCCTGCGCGATGTGGAAGAATTCGCAATTTGAGAAAGTGGCGCTATCCTGCGCTATTTGGCCAATAAATACGGAGATGGACGTTTCTGGCCAAAGGGGGCTCACTTCTGCGCTAATGTAGATCGGTGGGCCGAATGGTCAAAAGTCTCTGTTGCAATCAACTTCATAGACCCAATCTTTTGAGCAGTCGTGCGCACGCCTAAAGCACAACCAAGTCCTGAAGAAATCGCCAAAGCCGTCAAACTTCTCGAAGCTAGACTTAGTATCGCAGACGACCAACTTGCCAAGCATAGCTATTTGGCGGAATATGTATTTACGCTGGCGGACACCCAACTTGGCCAAATGTTGCATAGATATTACGACATTGAAATTAGCCAAGCAGATTTAGAAAATCTAAGTGCTTATTATCAATGGTTTTGTGCGCCTAGCGCCCTTTCCAAACTGGGTCACGTTTTTCAGAAAACGCGCGCGCGCCTTCAAGTTGATCGTCTGAATGGTAAAGACGATCAATGGATTCAAATTGAGACTTAGTGATTTTATTCAGACAATCCTGAAACTTCATATCTTCAGCCTCGCGCACAACCTCTTTGATGGCAGCATAAACAAGCGGTGGTCCTGAGGCCAGAAGGTCCGCCATTTTTCGGGCTTCAAGCATCAAGTCTTCAGATTTGTGCACTCGATTTATCATACCCCAGCGCACTGCTTCTTTGGCCTCTAGCCAGCGTCCTGTCAACAGCATTTCCATCGCGATGTGATAGGGAATGCGCTTTGGAAGTTTGATACTGGCCGCATCGGCAATAGTGCCACTTCTAATCTCGGGTAAAGCGAAGGTTGCATGTTGTGCGGCCAGGATAATGTCACACGACAAAGCTATTTCAAGGCCACCACCACAACATATTCCATTCACAGCGCATATAACTGGCTTGTTCATAGCGCGGAGTTCCTGAAGCCCCCCAAAGCCGCCGACACCATAGTCTCCATCTACCGCATCCCCATCTGCCGCTGCTTTCAGATCCCAGCCTGGACAAAAAAACCTCTCATTCTGAGCCGTCAAAATAGCAACTCTAAGGTCGGGGTCATCGCGAAAATCACGAAACACTTCGCCCATGATCCTGCTCGTCACAAGATCTATAGCGTTGGCCTTGGGACGATCAATCGTCACTTCCAGCACATGACCATTGCATTTAGTTTTAATCGGATCCTCTGACATCTGCGTCTCCTTGTCTGATTAAGGCATCCGCAGCAATCGCCCGGTCAGGCGTTACAATTAGCGGATTGATTTCAATTTCTTCAACTTCATGTGCGTGATCAAGAACATAGGCCTGCAAAGCCATGACCGCCTTTATGATACTTGGATAATCTGCTCTTGGCTTACCACGATAGCCTTTGAGCAGGGGAGCGGTTTTAAGATGATCAAGAGACTGTAGAACTGCGTCTTGGTCCACAGGTAGTATTAGTGAGCATTGATCGTTCAAAAGTTCGGTCAAAACACCCCCTGCGGCAATCGTTAGTACAAAACCAAGTGCCCGATCACGTGTGACTCCAATGAGAAGCTCACAAATACCATCCGTGACCATTTCTTCCAAAAGGAAATCCTCGACATTCATCTTTTTGGCTGCTCTATCAACATCTTCTAGAGATATCAAACCAAGCTTGACTGCATCGCTTTCAGATTTATGGGCGAGCCCGCGGGCCTTTAAGACTGCGGGAAATCCAATATCCGAGCACGCGCTCAAAACTTCGTCTCGAGCGCGTGCCGTTTTGTGCTTTGGCACTGCAAGGCCAAACGCTGAAAGACGGTCTTTAGCTTCCGCTTCATCTATAAGCACAGGATTAATCGGCAGCTGCCCCTGTAAAATAGGCTCTGGATGATTTGAGAGCGACTGGCCAATGAAAGAAGCAGCCTCAATCGCAGTAAGACTTTCGGAGAGACCACAAAGGGGAATAACATTAATCGCCATAAGGCGCCGTGCAATATCTTCCGGCATATTCTCAGGCAGGCTTGCCACAAGTGCGAGCGGTAGCGTCGCATTTTGCGTGGTTATTTCAGCAGCCTCTAAAACGCAGTTCCATGCCTCTTGCGAACACAGATCCGAACGCGGGAAATCCACAATCAGGCATCCGATATCCAATTCACCCTGCATCATGGCGGAAAACGCAGCCCCCATTCCAGCAGCATCGCCCCAAATATAAGTGTGGTAATCCAGTGGATTAGCCAAAGCCACCATTGGCCCAAGGGCGTAACGGAGCCCTATTTTTTGGACCTCTTTCAAATCTGGAAATACAATATCACGCGACACGCCTGTATCCGCCATCAAGCTAGCTTCTCCACCAGAACAAGACATCGACGCCACCCGATTGCCACTAAGAGGGCCACACACATGCAACAGCTTTAATGTCTCAAGAAGTTCGGGCAAGCCATCAACACGTGCGATGCCCAAGCGTTGTAAAACAGCGCGCGCACCAGCATCGCTGCCAGCAAGTGATGCTGTATGCGAAATAGTTGCGGCTTGGGCCTGTTCGGATAGACCAATTTTAATTGCAACGATTCCCTTTCCCAACTTGCGTGCCTCGCCTGCGAGCGCCTCAAAAGCAGGAATATCGCCAATGCCCTCAATATGCAGTCCAAGAGCCGTAACGCGCTCGTCGCGCAAAAGCGCACGGCCTATTTCAGAAAAACCAATCTGCGCCTGATTGCCGACAGTGACCATATACGCCAGCGGCAGCCCACGCTGTTGCATCGAAATATTGATCGCCATATTTGAACTTTGCGTAATCAGTGCAACGCCAGATTCTACTTTTACACCGCCATGCTGATCCGGCCAGAGGGCAGCCCCATCAAGATAATTTATAACGCCGTAACAATTGGGCCCGATGATCGGCATATCTCCAGCCCCCTCAATCAGGAGACTTTGAAGTTCAGCCCCGTCATTTGCCTCAGCCTGTGCCTCTAAAAACCCGGACGCAAAACAAACGGCACCGCCCCCACCACACTGTGAGAGTGTCTTTACAATATCCACAGTGGCATGGCGATTAACCCCAATAAAAGTCGCATCCGGCGCAGAGGGTAAATCTTCAACCGATCGAAATGTCGCGTGGCCAACGACATAATCTGCGGTTGTATGAACAGGCCAAAGTGGCCCTTGAAAACCAATTTTTTCACATTGCTCTATGACCGAACGGCACCATACCCCACCGCCGACCACAGCTATGGATTTTGGCCTCAAAAGCCGCGACAGATCCCACATACGCTTTGCTCCTTAATCGCTCAAGCGCCCAAAGGTCGCAAGAGATCACGGCTAATAATATGGCGCTGAATTTCAGATGTTCCATCCCAGATACGTTCAACACGCGCATCACGCCAAAAGCGTTCAATAGGAAAGTCATCCATCAGCCCCATACCGCCAAAGATTTGTAGCGTGGTGTCCGTTACGCGAGCCAACATCTCACTAGCATAAAGCTTGGCGCTCGCAATTTCCCTATTGGCTGGCAAGCCCTTATCGAGACGCCATGCGGAGGATAAAGTAAGCCAGTCTGCCGCATCAATTTCCGTAATCATATCAGCTACCTGAAAGCTCACACCTTGAAACTTTCCGATCTTTTGACCAAACTGTTCGCGCTCGGAGACGTGATGGAGCGCATATTCGAAACAACGCCGCGCACGACCAACAGACATTGTAGCCACTGTGATACGCGTGGCATAAAGCCACTCGTTCATAACCGCAAAGCCACCATCAACCTGCCCCAAAACTTGCGCATCTGGCAGGCGGCAGTCATCAAATTCAAGGATCATATTCTTATATCCTCGATGGCTGACCGATTTATATCCATCGCGGATTACAAACCCCGGAGTGCCACGATCGACAAGAAATGCAGTGATGCGTTTCTTTGGCCCTTTCGGTGTCGCGTCAACGCCAGTTGCGATGAAGACAATTATGAAATCAGCATGATCCGCACCGGAGATAAAATGCTTTGTACCGTTAACCACCCAGTCCCCTCCTTTGCGCTCAGCTGTGCATTTCATTCCGCGAACATCCGAACCAGCGCCCGGCTCCGTCATGGCCAGAGCATCCATGCGTTCTCCCCTGACGGCAGGTAAAAGATAGCGCTCCTGCTGGTCTCCTTCACAGGCCATAAGAATGTTTTGAGGGCGACCGAAAAAGTGGTTTAGTGCCATACTCCCCCGACCAAGCTCACGCTCGACAAGTGCAAACTCAAGGTGGCTCAAGCCAGCTCCACCAACCTCTTGAGGGAAATTGCATGCATAAAATCCAAGATCGATGGTTTTCTGTTTAATCGCCTGCGCGATCTCTTTGGGAACTTCACCTGTATTTTCAACTAGTTCTTCGTGAGGATAAATCTCGTTCTCAACAAAGCATCGTACAGTGTCGACGATCATCTCTTGTTCTTGGCTCAATCCAAAATGCATTATATTGCCTCCGTATGTGTTATCACAAGCGCTTCCATACGCTGTTGAACTTCTGGCAGCGGCGGACAGGATTTGCGAGTTGAAAGATTTACGTGCAGCATAAATTGCTCACAGGTGGCCAAAATATCTCCATCTTCTCCCTGCATCTGGTGAAAGAGTTTCACTTTTTTACCTTCAGACAAGATCACCCGGCTATCGACGTTCACATGCTGACCTGCAAGGGTTTCCTGAATATATTTCACCGTCGTTTCGACGGTGAAAAAGCTATTACCAGCGTCGATATATGCAGGGTCCGCACCTATTTTAATCATGAAGGCATCTGCCGCATCCGAGAAGATTTGTCCGTAGCGACCTTCATTCATATGACCGTTATAATCCGTCCAATCAATGGGAATACTGCGCGAGACGGACCTCATAACGGCACTATCCCCCATCGGCTTTGGAAAGGTGCTTTCATGCGCATTAATGAGTGCCCCTGCCGCAGTACCCTGCTGTTTTAAGGCGCGCATAATCGCAATCAGATTATTGTCCCGAAGGCGCTCCAATTCACGGATGGACTTATCCGCCGACTGAGCATCGGACTGGTCAGCGAGCATTTTTGTCAGTTCCTCCGTCAATTCCGGCACATCCATCAGCTTTGTCCAAGGCCAGCTGAGACAGGGACCAAATTGAGTGACAAAATGCGCCATACCCTCTTCTCCACCAGCAATGCGGTAAGTTTCGAACAAACCCATTTGAGCCCAGCGTAACCCAAACCCATAACGAATTGCGTTGTCGATTTCTTCTGTGGTTGCAATACCATCTTTGATCAGCCACAGCCCTTCACGCCAAACAGCTTCAAGAAAACGATCCGCTATATGCGCATCGATCTCTTTTCGGACATGAAGCGGAAACAACCCCACCGAAGTTAACATCTCTTTTGCATTTTCTATATATTGGGCGCCAGTCTTGGCACTTGGAACGACTTCGATCAGCGGTAATAGATAGACCGGATTAAAGGGATGGGTGACCATAATCTGTTCTGGCCTCAAAGCTTCTTGTTGCAGCTCGGATGGTTTAAACCCCGAGGTTGACGATCCAATGACGGCATCTAGCCGGCAATGGGTCTGTATGTCTGCAAAAACCTTATGTTTTACATCCAAACGCTCTGGCACACTTTCCTGCACCCAATCGGCATCTTTAACAGCATCTTTCAATGACTTGCAAAATATCAGCCGCCCTTCTTCAGGCAGGGCATACTCGTAAAGCATTGGCAGGGCGTGGCGGGCATTTTCCAAAACGGCAGAGATCTTTCTTTCAGCCGAAGGATCAGGATCATAGACATTTATATCCCAGCCATTGAGTAAAAACCGTGCCAGCCATCCTCCACCGATTACACCACCACCTATGATTGCTGCTGTCTTGTTCATTCGTAATCCAACTCAAATTTGGCAGGGTCTTTTTCCCAGCTGGTTAAACCATTCTTTCAGTATTTCCATCCACGCTGATCGCTTGACCTGTCACATTCTGTGCTGCCTCTGAAGCAAGGAAAAAAACCATTTCAGCAATATCTTTTGGTGACATGAATTTGCGCAAAGAGACCCCTTGTGTATATTGCGCTCGCACGGAAGCCCTATCCTTACCACTTGCTGCGCTTTCCATGTCTAACACGCGATCCATACGATCCCCATCGACAGAACCCGGACAAATGGCATTGACCCGTACACCAGCCGGACCCAACTCCATAGCAAGAGTTTTCATCAGCCCAATCAACCCCCATTTGGCAGTGACATAGGGCGCGCGATTAGGCACACCAAAAAGCCCAGAAGTCGAAGATATGATCAAAATCACACCAGATCCCTGCGCGCGCATTTGCGTTCCAGCCCAACGACAGCTTAGAAAAGCACCGTCTAAATTAACACTGACACAATCGCGCCATTCAGAAAATCCAAGTGTTTCAAGCGGTCCCGCCGGACCGCCCGTGCCCGCATTGGACAGGAAGATATCTACGCCACCGAACTCTGTTTGGACTTGGTCAAAAAAATACTGCATCTGCACTTCGTCCGTTACATCGCAGTGAACACATAGTACCTCAGGTCTTTCTTGCTTCAACGCATAGATATGAACACGCGACACGTCACATATTGCCACTCGGTCTCCCTGTGACAGGAATTTCTGCACCATCTCGCGTCCAAGACCTGAAGCCCCACCGGTGATCACAACCTTTCGTGCCATATTTTAGCCCTTTGGTGCGCGTTTGATCAGGTTAAGTTTGTCGCGCACCTCTTGAGGCCCGATCACCCGCGCGCCCATCGCTTCGATAATATTTCGGCATTTCGCAACCAACTGATAATTCTCTGCCAAAACACCGCGCTCAAGCATTAGGTTATCTTCTAATCCCACCCGTACATGGCCCCCGGCCAGCACAGCAGCCGCCACATAAGCCATTTGATTTCGACCCAGTGCAAATGCGGTAAAAGTCCAATTATCCGGCACATTATTAACCATTGCCATATACGTATTCAGATCATCAGGTGCCCCCCATGGAACTCCCATGCAAAGCTGAACAAGCGCATCGGGTTCCAAAGCACCATCCGCAATCAATTGTTTAGCAAACCAAAGATGTCCCGTATCAAACGCTTCAATTTCAGGTTTTACACCGAGGTCGGTCATCATTTTACCCATCGCCTGAAGCATGCCTGGCGTATTGGTCATAACATAGTCAGCTTCGGCAAAATTCATTGTACCGCAGTCTAATGTGCAAATCTCAGGCAAACATTCGGCAATATGGGCAATACGTTCTTGGGCACCAACCAAATCTGTGCCTTGCGCCAAAGGAAGAGGATTTTCAGCGCCACCAAAGAGAATGTCTCCTCCCATTCCTGCAGTTAGGTTCAAAACAACATCTGTATCTGCGTCGCGGATCCGATCAGTGACTTCACGGTAGTATTCTAATTTCCGGCTAGGTGCGCCAGTCTCGGGATCTCGGACATGACAATGTACGACTGCCGCACCGGCTTTCGCAGCGGCAATTGCACTGTCGGCGATTTGCTTGGGGCTGCGCGGAACATGGGGGCTTTTGTCTTGTGTCGAACCCGAGCCTGTGACGGCGCAAGTTATAAAGACAGCGCGGTTCATAGAAAGAGGCATTTGGCATCTCCTGAATTTGGTAAGGCTGTAAAACAATACGCCTCTAGGCAGACTATTTAGTTTGCACTATGAGACAATTATGATGCCAAAATGGACAAAAACGATAACTGCCTCAGTCTCAATAAGCTTTCTTCTTTTTGATCGCTTTTCCAATATGTGTTTGGCCAATTGTCTCGAACCAATGCGCGCTGCAAACACTTTGGTCGGCTGCGACTTCTACAATTGGCACTTTTTGAGTTTAAAAGGGCAAACCGTCTTGTCCTCAAGCGGTCTGCCAGTACTTCCTCAAGGCAAATTGAGGGATATGACACCCTGTGATTATCTATTTATTATAACAAGTTACGACTATTTAATGCACGATACTGCACAGTGCCGGAAAGCGTTGCAGGATAGCGCACGCAAATCCAAGACGATGGTAGGATTGGATACAGGGCCATGGCTCATGGCGTCATCTGGTTTGCTTGAAGGACGCCGTGCAACGCTTCATTGGGAAACAATCGACAGCTTTTCTGAAAAGTTTCTCAATATCGATATTGTGCGTCATCGTGTTGTAAGAGATGGGAATCGTATTACCTGCGCAGGCGCAATGTCTGCCTTTGATCTGACCCGCACCATGATTGAAGACCATTTAGGAAGTTCAGTGGCCCTAGATGTCGATGCCATGCTGCTGCGCGATGATCCTTTACCGGCACAAAATAGGCGTGTCCGATCTGCGCCCACAAGCCCTTTACAAAGCGCCATTTCGGCTATGCAAACGAACGTAGAACGTCCGCTCAGCATAACTGAAATTGCCAAAATAGCCGCCTGCCCATCCAAAACGCTAGAACGTCGTTTCAAGGCAGCCTTTGATGCAAGCCCAGGACAGGTTTATCGTCACATCAGGCTTACTGTTGCACGACAACTGGTTGAAAGCTCATCCCTGAGCATTTCTGAAATCTCTTTACGGTGCGGGTATGAAAGTGCCGCATCCATGAGCAGGGCGTTTCGACTTAGGTTCGGAATGGCACCACGGGCATTAGCCCGAAGTTACCTTTCAGGCCGGTAGCCAGTCGCAACTACAAATTTTTCTGAGCTATCTGCACGGCTTGCCGGAGGCTTTACATTGACAACTTTGGTAAAACGCAGCTTGAGAATTTTTTGCAAGTCACCCTCTGCTCCGCCTGCCAGAACTTTGGCAACAAACGTACCA
>JAQWKM010000043.1 GCA_029247845.1 Paracoccaceae bacterium
TTTCCGAAAAGGTGCCGCCTTCTAAAATCCCAGACCCAGCAGGAATTTCAATATCGATTTCTGGATCAAAACCCTGAGGGATCTCACTGAAATTAACTCTCAAGGTCATAGTTTGACCAACCACCAGTTTTGTCTCACTCAGTGTCAAAAATGCAGATAATGACTTAGTATCAATATTAAAGCTTTCAGAAATAACGCCCTCTAAAGACGCGTTGCCGCTAACATCACTCCAATTTGCACTTAAACCTATTGCTTGATCCTCTAGCTCAATCCCCGCAGAAGGGATAAATGTCGCAGTGTAGATAAGTCCGTCTTCCGAAAAAGAACCACCATCTAAAATCCCGGACCCAGTAGGTAGTTCAATATCAACTTCTGGGTCAAAGTCCTTAGGGCTCTCACTGAAAGAAACGCTTAAAATCATCTTTTGGTCAGCCACCAATTGTGTCTCACTCAGTGTCAAAAATGCAGATGGGGCAATCGTATCAATATTGAAAAGTTGTGAAATACCGCCCGCTAAAGGCACGTTACCACTCACACCGGTCCAATTTGCGCTCAAACCTATTGTTTGCCCATCTATCTCAATCCCTGCAGACGGGGTGAATGTTGCCGTGTAGACAAGCCCGTCCTCCGAAAAAGAACCACCATCCAAAATCCCAGACCCAGCAGAAATTTCTATATCAACTGCTGGATTAAAGTTCTGAGGTACCGTGGAAAAAGTTACGGTCACCGACAAGTTTTCGTTTGAATTTACACTTAGTTTATTGACTTTCACTAAAGCTGAGACCGTTGAAGTTGTACCAACATCGGGATCAGAGCCACCTCCGCAAGCTGAAAGGTAAAGCATTGCGCTTAATAGGACGGGTGATTTAACTGCACTTTTTTTAGTTTGAACCCTTGGTTTAAATTTTTCTAAACGCGAGAAAAAATCTTCATCTTGTGTGACAGCTGCGCCGCCCCCCCAAATATGCTCATTCATAGCATTTCCAATTTGTACATTTATATTTCACACCAATGAAACATTAATCCTTACCTATCAGTATTTTTAACGTTATAGCATAGATTCCAGCTTAGCAGTATGGAAACTTATAAACCATTGTTCCAGTTGGAGCTAAAATATGTTAAAATCTGTTAATTCTATTCGCATTTTATTGGCGACTCTCGATGTCGAGAGAGTAAATTTAAATTTTGTTAGCTCTTTAACTCAGGTCAATATCATACCTCTAAGAGATCAATCTCAGGGCTATGGGTGCTATACTATTAATTCATATATGAAGATTGAATTTTTGCAATCAGCTACTTTGTATACCTTTAAAGCATCATCTAAAACTGCCAGCGTTAATCTCGCATCGCTTTTTCCAATCTAACCGAATCCAAACGACCGCTCCGCAAAGCTAAGCATGCTGTTAGCATGTGATAGATTTTTGCCATTTTTCAGCTTGTTTCCATTTTTACAACAGGGCAGCTAAGGTATGGTATTTTTCTAGTTCACTCTGGCGAATTATTTCTTATAACTTAATGGTCAAATTAGGGCGTCGATTGCAAGACCAAGAAAAGTATTAGACAGGTAGCCAAGCAAATGTCACAGCTAGTTTTCAAGAAGGTGTCTGTATTTTGCGTAAACAAAATTTTAACAAAGAGCCATTTGCGACTATTGCCGAAGGTCATTCTAAAAAATAATATCAGCGTCTCAAAAACGCTCAAAGTATTCTGCTTTCTTATATCGCTTCTATGAGCTTTGATCAGCTTATGCCGATCGCATCAAAAAAGGTCTTAAACAGAGGTCCTAAATCTAAACGCTAGCCGTAAAGCGAGACTTCAGTGCCGGCCATGGCTGCCATATTCAATAGCCCCCGTGCCGTAATAGAAGGAGAAACAATATTAACACGGTTTGCCATTCCCATTAGGATCGGACCAACCTCAAGACCACCCGCTCGCATTTTCAAAATGTTGCGTACGCCCGATGCAGCATCCGCATGCGCAAATATCAAGACATTTGCATCCCCAATTAACCTATTATCGGGAAGGACCTTTGTACGCAGTTCAGTGTCAAGGGCTGTATCAATGTTCATTTCCCCCTCGTATAAGAAATTTCGTTCGCTGCTATCCAATATTTTAATTGCCTCACGCATTCTCTCGCCAGTGCCACCGTCAAGGTTGCCGAATTGGGATTGAGTGCACAAGGCAATTTTTGGCTCCACACCAAAGCGCCTGACATGGCGTGCTGCTCCTATTGCAGTATTCGCGATTTGTTGCGGTGTCGGTTCAGTCCAAACTTGAGTATCACCAATAAAAAGTGGGCCGTCTTCTAAAATGAGCAACGACAACGCCCCTTTGGGTCTCAACCGTTCATTACCTAGAATTTGCTCAGCATATTTTAGATGCCAATGGTATTCCCCAAATGTACCACAAATTAAGCTGTCAGCTTCACCTCGATGAACCATGACCGCCCCTATTGCAGTTGTGTTGGTACGCATTATAGCTTTGGCAAGATCCGTACTCACACCACGGCGCGACATCAGTTCATGATAACTTGTCCAATAATCTCGGTAGCGCGGATCGTTTTCCGGATTGACCAAACGGAAATCCTCGGTTGGTCGAATTTTCAAGCCAAGACGCTCGCATCTTTGTGAAATGACATCAGGCCGTCCGATTAGGATTGGCTGCTCATTGGTCTCTTCTAAAATCGCTTGTGCAGCCCTCAACACGCGTTCATCTTCTCCTTCGGCAAAGACAATCTTACGTTTGGAGCGCGCAGCGGCCTCAAACACTGGGCGCATGAGCAAAGCCGATTTGAAGACCGATTGATTGAGCGATTCTCGGTAGGCGTCCATATCGGCCATCGGCCTTGTCGCAACACCACTTTTCATAGCCGCCTCAGCCACTGCGCCTGAGACAATTGCAGACAAACGAGGATCAAATGGTTTTGGGATCAAGTAATCCACACCAAAGTTTAAATCTTCGCCTTGGTAGGCAGCAGCTGCTTCAGCACTGGTCGTTGCACGCGCCAGAGCGGCAATGCCTTCAATACAGGCCAGCTGCATCGCATCATTGATCTCAGTAGCACCAACATCCAAAGCTCCCCGAAAAATGAACGGAAAGCAAAGAACATTGTTCACCTGATTAGGAAAATCACTGCGTCCAGTGGCAATGACTGCATCTGGTGCAACTTTACGTACCTCTTGAGGCATAATTTCCGGATTAGGGTTAGCCAGTGCAAAGATAATTGGCTGGCCCGTCATTTTTTTCACCATCTCTGCTTTGAGAATATTCGGACCAGACAGGCCCAAAAACAAATCTGCACCTTCAATAACTTCATCCAAAGTGCGCAGCTCAGTCTTTTGCGCAAACAATGCTTTTTGCGGGTTCATATCAATTTCACGGCCCTCGTAAACTAAGCCGTGGATATCGCAAAGCCAGATATTTTTACGCAAAACGCCCAGTTTCAGCAACATGTTCAAACAAGCCACCCCCGCTGCACCACCACCAGTAGAGACCACTTTGATTTTATCAAAGGTCTTTTTAACAACATGAAGAGCATTTGCCGCCGCCGCTCCAACCACAATAGCAGTACCGTGTTGATCATCATGGAATACAGGTATGCCCATCCGTTCCCGACAAAGCTTTTCAACGATAAAACAATCTGGTGCTTTGATGTCCTCCAAGTTTATAGCGCCAAATGTTGGCTCAAGTGCGCAGACAATATCGGCAAGCTTTTCAGGATCGGTTTCATCAACTTCAATATCAAAGCAATCAATATTGGCAAATTTTTTGAACAAGACCGCTTTGCCCTCCATTACTGGTTTAGAAGCAAGCGCACCAATATTTCCTAGTCCAAGTACCGCTGATCCGTTGGTGATCACGGCCACCAGATTGCTGCGTGCTGTAAAGCGGCTTGCCGCAGTGGGATTTTTTTTGATTTCAAGCGAGGCATCCGCAACACCGGGCGAATAGGCCCGGGCCAGATCACGACCATTTGCAAGTGGCTTTGTCGCACGTATCTCAAGCTTACCAGGTTTTGGATACTCATGGTAATTCAAAGCGGCGATCCGTAGCGTCTCGGTGGGTGTATCTGTCATAATTCTTCCTAAAGCATATAGTTTAACATTAAACTATTTTACGAATCATTTAAAGTCTACTGTTTTGCACGTAGACCTCTTGTATCTGGTTAAAAGGTTCCGCAATCTGTCATTTGGAGGTGACTTATGTCCATTATCAATGCTGAAATTCTTTTGCCAACGCAAGAACTAAGAGACGATATTCCCTTTTATACCAAAGTTTTGGGATTGCGCATGGATATGATTTACCCCGCAGACGATCCCACAGTTGCTGTTTTCTCAGGTCATGGCCTCCGCCTGCGGATTGATAAGGAGGCCCAGACCCATCCAGGCAAGATTAGGATCTTAAGCGAAGACCCTGATAGGTTTGCGGATGGCGCGCGAGCACTAACCGCGCCAAATGGAACTGAGATTGAAATCGATGTCTTAAACCCACCTGTGGTCATGCCAAGCACTCAGCATAGCTTTGTTGTCCGACGGTTAGCTGATCAAGCACCGTGGATTATTGGACGCGCTGGTATGCATTACCGCGATTTAATCCCTAACCGGCTTGGCGGTTCCATCATTGCAAGCCATATCCGCATTCCTGACGGCGGACCTGTTCCAGATACCGTACATTATCATACTGTCGGCTTTCAATTGATTTTTTGCTACCGTGGCTGGGTCGATCTTGTATATGAGGATCAGGGCGAGCCGTTGCGTCTACATGCTGGAAATTGCGTCATTCAACCGCCCGAAATTCGGCACCGCGTACTGTATGCTAGTGACAATATAGAAGTTATTGAAATCGGGGTTCCTGCCGAACATGTGACAACAATCGATCATTCCATGGAGTTGCCAAATAAAAACGTTAACTACGAAAGGCGGTTTCAGGGCCAAAAATTTGTCCATCACAAAGCAGGTGAGGCGGATTGGAAAGACTTCCGTATTCCCGGATTTAATAGCCGGGATACGACTATTGCTCACAATACCCAGAATATCGCTGGCGTCCAAGTTATCCGTCCTAATGAGACGCCAACTCAGGAAAGTTGGCATTCCAGTGATATTTTATTCACCTTTATGATGGAAGGCACTATGACACTTGAAGGTGAAGGAAAAGCGCCCTTTGATTTGTCCGCTGGAGATGCTTTTGTTATACCGCCCAATATGAAAACAACCTATGCAAACGCCAGCGAAGATCTTGAGCTTTTAGAGGTGTCTTTGCCAGGCAAGTTTGAAACACATTTGTCATAACTTTCTTTGACTGGATAAAACCATGACCCTTAAAGACGTTGCATTAAACATCCGCCCAATGGCTTATGCCCCATATTCAGGCTTCAAAGTCGGCGCTGCAATTCGCAGTAAAAGTGGCAAGGCCTTTGCAGGTGTAAACGTAGAAAACGTTGCTTATCCCGAGGGCACCTGTGCAGAGGCCGGAGCAATCGCCGCCATGGTAGCCGCTGGCGAAACGGAAATTATGGAAGCTTACGTCGTTGCAGATTGTCCAAGTCCCGTCCCACCCTGCGGTGGGTGCCGCCAAAAACTGTCTGAATTCGCCGGTCCTAATGTCGTTATCACTCTGGCGACTACAAATGGTCAGGAACAGACATATAAGATGTCTGAACTCCTTCCAGGTGTCTTTACACTTGGTCATATGGAAAACGTCAAATGAATTTGGACGCCCGTGCGATCATAACCAAGATTAAACACGGCGAGACGCCTTCGTTAGAGGAATTAAACTGGTTTGTAAAGGGCTTGGTAGATCACTCGGTCAGTGATGCACAAGCTGCAGCATTTGCAATGGCAGTATGCCTCAACGGAATGGATGAAAACGGTATAGTGTCCTTTACGACAGCCATGCGCGACAGTGGAGATATATCTGTTTGGAAAACCGATAAACCGATATTAGACAAGCATTCTACAGGCGGCGTTGGTGACTGTGTATCTCTTGTATTAGCCCCCCTTTTGGCATCAGTCGACATATGTGTGCCAATGATTTCGGGCCGTGGGCTTGGCCATACCGGAGGAACGCTTGATAAATTAGAGGCTATTCCCGGCCTGCGCGTTCTTTTGAATACGGATGAGCTTCAAACGGTAATCGATAATGTAGGATGCGCAATCGTTAGTGCGACCTCTGATATTGCACCAGCTGACAAACGGCTCTATGCGATCCGCGATGTGACCGCGACGGTTGATTGTCTTGAGCTAATAACAGCCTCTATCTTGTCAAAAAAGCTCGCCGCAGGATTGGACGGTCTCATACTCGACGTAAAATGCGGAACTGGGGCATTTATGAAATCCTCGTCCGAGGCCAGAGTTTTGGCGTCAGCCCTTGTCAAAACCGCCAATCTTACTGGATGTAAAACTCTTGCTCTCGTATCTGATATGAACGAGCCACTGGCCCCTTCAAGCGGTAATGCTGTCGAAATTAAAGATGTTTTGGATGTGCTTGTTCACGCTAAGGTCGGCCGACTGAAAGATCTAAGTCTTCGTCTGGGTGCAGAGCTCATGAAAAAAAATGGTCTTTGTGATACAGTTAAGGCTGGCCTTGTCAAATTGAACAAACAGCTTGAAAAAGGCCATGCTGCAGAAACATTTGCAAAAATGGTGTCCGCTATGGGGGGACCTTCTGGTTTTGTCGATGATTGGTCACGGTATTTGCCCGAGGCACCTGTGATTTCTGAGATTTTTGCCCCTAAAGAGGGTTATATTTCAGGCTGGAACAGCGAAGCACTGGGATTATGCACTGTTAATCTTGGCGGTGGGCGGCGCGTAGAAACAGATAAAATAAATCCTGCTGTCGGGTTAAGTGATATTGCAGCGATCGGAACACGGATAGATAAGAGCAAACCAATTGCACGCATTCATGCAGCACGCATCGAAGCGGCAGACCAAGCCGCAAAACAGGTTTTGGATGCGATGGAAATATCAGATAAACCACCACAAACATATAGCCTCATCATCGAGAAAATTGAATAATGGCAAGGGTTTTTCTGGTAGTGATGGATTCTGTTGGCATCGGCGGAGCACCTGATTCAGAGTTCTATTTCAACGATGGGGTTCCCGATACGGGTTCGAATACATTGCTTCATATTGCGCGCGCTTGCGCCGATGGCCTAGCAAATGATGGCCGCCAAGGGCCCCTTTATTTGCCTAATCTGACAAAACTTGGGATCGGATCCGCCCTCAATCTGGCCTGCAACGAATACGCCCCAAATTTGGATGCGGCGTCAGAAGGCACCTGGGGCAGCGCACAAGAGACATCTCACGGCAAAGATACGCCATCTGGCCACTGGGAACTTGCCGGTCTTCCAGTAGAATGGGACTGGCATTTTTTTCCAGAAACAGATCCCACATTTTCAGATGAATTAGTGAAACTGTTTTGTCACGCGAGTGAGAGCCCTCAAGTTTTGGGAAAGTGCCACGCATCGGGCACCCAAATCATCAGTGAATTAGGTGTAAAACATTGCCAAACTGGATGGCCAATTTTTTATACCTCTGCTGATAGCGTAGTCCAAATCGCCGCGCATGAGAAAACATTTGGTCTTGGAAAACTGCTCGCTATCTGTGAAAAATTGTCGCCCACATTGCACAAATTGGGCGTAGGTCGCGTGATTGCCCGCCCGTTCCTCGGACAGAGCGAAACTGGCTTTTACAGGACAGGAAATCGTCGGGACTATGCAGTTTTACCGCCTAAACCCGTCCTGACAAATTGGGTTCAGCAAGCTGGACATCCAGTGATCGCAATTGGAAAGATTGGAGATATTTTTTCAATGCAAGGCATTGATCAAGTTCTTAAGGGGACGGATAAATCCCTTATGAAACACTTATCCAATCAAGTATCTCTTGCGCCAGAAGACAGTTTTATTTTTGCCAATTTCGTAGAATTTGATAGCCACTATGGCCACCGGCGTGATGTTACGGGCTATGCTTGTGCGCTCGAATGGTTCGACAAAGAAATTGGCCCAATTTTGGGTAAATTAAGAGCTAATGATCTTATGATTTTTACGGCGGATCATGGGAATGATCCTACTTGGATTGGAACGGGACACACGAGGGAGCGCGTCCCAGTATTATGCGCTGGATTAGGTTCCGGCGAATTGGGTCAAATACAATTCCAAGATGTTGCCAATCTAGTTCTAAATCATCTAGATATAAGGCATCCAAAGCCCAAAGGTCGCCATGATGAACAAAACTAACAACCCTAAAATCGAATTGCATTTGCATCTAGAAGGTGGAGCACCTCCCAGCCTTATCCAACAGATTGCAAAGGAAAAAAATGTCGATATTAGCAGTATATTTTCTGAAGACGGTAACTATCTCTTTCGCGATTTCACACATTTCCTGTCAGTTTACGAAGCAGCCACAAGCGTTCTGACCAGTCCAAAGGACTTCTACCGCCTGACAAAGGCAGTTTTGGAGCAAAGCGCTCAGAATGGAGTGACCTATACCGAGACCTTTTTATCACCCGATTTCTGCGGTAGTGCAAACGTGATAGCATGGCGCGATTACCTGGCTGCAATTGAAGAGGCCGCCACAGAAGCCAAGAAAGACTGGGGTATAACAATGCAGGGGATCGTCACTTGCATACGCCATTTTGGTCCAAATAAAGCCAAAAGAGCAGCATTATGCGCCGCTGAAACAGCCGGTGATTTCATTCGGGGCTTCGGAATGGCTGGCGCAGAAACTGTCGGAACTCAAGGAGATTATGCCTGTAGCTTTGATTTGGCACGCGAAGCAGGTCTAAAACTCACAACTCACGCAGGTGAATGGGGCGGCGCAGAAAGTGTCAGACAAGCAATTCAGGATCTAAATGTTGAGCGTCTTGGCCACGGTGTTCAAGTGATTGACGACCCTGCTCTTGTCGAAGAAGTCATTGATCGCGGCATAACGCTAGAAGTTTGTCCGAGCTCAAACGTGGCCCTCTCTATTTTCCCACATATTAAATCGCACCCAATTGCAGCGCTAAGGGAAATGGGCGTCAAAGTCACAGTGTCTACTGATGATCCGCCATTCTTTCATACCACAATGTGCCGAGAATATGAGCTATTGACCGATGCGTTCAATTGGTCAGACGCAGACTTTAAAGAACTCAACAAAACTGCCATAAACGCCGCCTTTTGCGATGATGAAACCAAAGTAAGACTTTTAAAAGAACTGGATACAGAATGATTGAACATCTGACCGTTGTAACACACCCCCTCGTGCAGCATAAATTAAGCCTGATGCGGGATAAATCTGCTTCGACTCCGCTTTTCCGACAATTGTTAAGAGAAATCAGTCAGTTGCTTGCCTATGAAATCACTCGTGACCTGCCACTGACGACCAAAACGATTGAAACACCAATAAAAGAAATGCAGGCTCCTGTCTTGGATGGCAAAAAGCTGGCTTTGGTCTCTATTCTTAGGGCCGGAAACGGATTGCTTGATGGCGTTTTGGAATTGATCCCTGGAGCGCGGGTTGGCTTTGTTGGACTTTACCGCGACGAAGAGACCCTACAACCCGTGCAATATTATTTCAAAGTGCCCCATAGTCTCAAAGACCGGCTTGTCATTGCAGTGGATCCAATGTTGGCAACTGGAAATTCATCTGCGGCAGCCGTCAAACTATTGAAGGATGCAGGTGCCTCAAACATTCTATTCATGTGTCTTCTAGCGGCACCCGAAGGCATTGCTCGGATGAAAGAGGCCCATCCTGACGTCCCGATAGTTACGGCATCGGTTGACAGCCACCTCAACGAAAAAGGATATATTGTGCCAGGTCTGGGAGATGCTGGAGATCGCATGTTTGGCACTAAATAGCCTAAGGATGACTTAGCTCGACGGAAGTTTGCGGCATAATCTATAAAAATAGATTAAAGACACCCATATCAAGTTACCCCGCTAACTAGCCGCCGCAGATTTAAACGGCTCGCAAAACGCAGTTCATAAAAGTTGCGTTTTTACTCGGACAGGACCTAGAAAATCCACGGCTTGGGCGTCACGCATAGTTAGTGATTGGTGGCTTATTTGTGAGTGTGAACCGGGCTTTCGGAACGCTCAACCCAGCATCCCAGTCCAGAAAGAGCTTGAGTTGGCCAATGCTGCTCCCCTATAGGCCCCCTTAACACAACAAAATATACAACAAGCATACCTGAAATACGAAATGAAGACAGTTTAAAAGTTTATCGAACGACACTTCTAAACCCAAAACTTCTAGCCAAAAATAATTCTCAAGGCGAGTGATGGAGCAACCAGAATATCGAGTGGAGATTGAGCCAACTAGAGCGATGGCCGATTAAACCCTTACACCTGCATTCCCCACCCTAGAGGCATCGCTAACCGCCACACAATTTG
>JAQWKM010000047.1 GCA_029247845.1 Paracoccaceae bacterium
CTCTTTGTTGGATCTTCATTGTTTCTTATTGAGAAATAAGTGATGAAGAGAGCTAATTTTATTTAAGCTTAATGATATGCCGCTCAAAAATAACAAATTGCAAAATTCTACTATTCAATTTAAACAAAATTTAAGGTTGAGTGAGAGGGGCAATTATGTATATTTAATACATATGTGCTAAAGGAGAAGTTATTGAAACAGGCAGTTTTGATTGTAGTTTTGGCTGTAACAGCCTTAGGATGTAGTACCGTTGAGCAGTATAATTTGAACCCTATGGAATGGTTTGGAAACTGACTTTTGCCTATTTGAATCCTGAAAATTTGATTTTTTCTAGAAAACGGGATTTGAAATAGCATTATCAGTTTTTTTGATCGAAACTTTGGTTTTGCGTTACTAGAGGTGGGTATAATTGGTTGCTAAGTTCGTGTCTACGGACAAGTTGTTTCCTTAGTTAAGCACTGTATGCTTAGCTTCTTGGAACCTGCCTTTGATTAAATGAAAATGTTCATCTGGCAATCCGTCAGACAAATCTTGTGTTATTTGCCAAGCAACCAAGTGCATATAGTCGGTGAGTTTTAATCTAAATTCTGCAGGCAACACATCTATGTAGTCATCAACCTCTCGGAAAAAGGTTAAAATGTATTGTGGTATTTGCTCAGGGTGTGCTTGCATTTCTTTGGTCCCACGGATTTTTTCCTACATTTAGTTACGGAAAATCCTAATTTTATTTAGCAAAATCCTTTGTTCAATTTTACTATGGTACACTAGGATTGGCATGAAATAGCGTTCAAGTGGGCATTCCACTCGCGAATTGGATATGCTGAATAAAAAACATTTAAAAGAATTGATTTGACCGTAACGTCATAAGTGATGATTTTTTCAACTCTGTTATGCCGACGTTAAAATTGGGGGCTGTTATGGCAAATTATGGTGAAAACGAAGCACAAGGAAAATTTTGGAATGATGCACCAGGCCAATCCTGGGTAAAGCATGATCTCGTTATGAACCTTAGATTGGGAAATATCTCAGATATATTGTTCGATAGATTAAAGGGAGTGTCAGCTTCTAATGCGCTTGATATTGGCTGCGGTACTGGGTCAACATCCATAAAGATGGCTGAAACTTTAGCACAAGGCGCACGTGTGACCGGTATCGATATCTCTGAACCTATGCTTGAGAGGGCGCGAGAGAAAGCTGCCGACCTTGAAAATGTTTCCTTTGTGACTGCGGATGCACAAGCATTTCAATTTGAGCCAGGTAAGTTTGATGCCGCAATTTCTCGATTTGGAGTAATGTTTTTTGAGGATCCACCAAAAGCTTTTGCAAATCTGAGATCGGCAATGAAACCCGGCTCCCAGTTTACATTCGTATGCTGGGCTCCATATGAAGAAAATGAATTCTTTTCACTCCCCCTCAAAACTGTTTTGGAGTTTGTTCCGTCTGAATACGAGTTGGTTGCCAATGCGCCGGGCCCCTTGGCTTTTAGTGATAAGGATTATTTATCTGGCATATTGCAGTCTTCAGGGTTCTCAAACTCTAGTATTGAAGTTGTCAAAACATCGGTAGATACCGCAGACACACCAGAAGAGGATGCGACTCTTTTGATGCAAATCGGTTTTGGGGCAAGAGCGGTGCGAGAGGCAGAGCTTGATCAAAGGCGGACAGATGAACTTTATCAGTTGTTCTTAGTCAATTCAAAAGCGCGCCAGAGTGATGGCATCATTAAATATGCTGCGACGGTCTATATTGTTACGGCAACTGCGTAAAGAATTGCCCCAATCTATGCGGTAGTGTTAGATCGTTCATAATAGTGTCATATTTACTGGTCCTCTGCCACGTTGGAACCTGTTTTGCATGCTTAGAATATTTGATTTCAAATCTCTCTCAAGCGGCGCCTTAAATATTGAAATGTGTGCCTTAGCGTCTTTGTGTGGCCTCTACTGGGTGCCCTAAAGAGGGCTCGAGGGGCTTGGAGTAGAGGGCCATGGTGTGTTGTACTCATGAACATATGCCCACTGATCGTTCTTACGCGGGTTATCATGCACTATTTGAAGGGACAGAATGTCGATTTCAAGCGACCATTTTTTGCGGGTGTTTTTACAGGGCTCGCTTTTGCACTTTACACGATTAGTCTTATTGAAACGAGCGTTGTGTAAGCAACGGTCCTATTTTATTTGACGCCTATTTGGTCAATAATTTGGACTTTATTGTTTTATCTGAGCCAGTCAATAAGGCGTGAGCGTTGGCAATATTATAAGGATTTGTGGATGTTTTTTGCTTTTGAATTCAGATCAAGATCAAAGTCTTCCGTTGAATATTGGTGATTTATGTGCGGCTTTGTCTGGTATCTTTTGGGCTGTTGGCGCAACGTTTATGCGGTGTTTTCCGAATAGCTCGGCGCTTCTCATAACGGGTTTTCAAATGTTGATAACGACAGTTTTGCCACCCTTCCGGCGCTGTTTATATTACAGTATGATATGCCTTCGCCGCAGGCTATTGTCGCGAGCCTGCCAGTGGAATTCATATTCTTAGTGCTTGTTTTATTTCCATCAACATTGATCCTGTTTAGGATTTCTCAATTATTATACCCTGGACGTGTAGGTGTTTTGATGATGTCAGAAGTTGCTATTGCCGTTCTTACCGCATCGATTTTTTATCAGATGAATACATGACTGCTCTGCAATGGGTTGGCGCGAGTGCATTATACTGCGCATGTTTTGAAGTTTTAGGGCCAAGTAGGCCGGTAAGCCCAGGAATTAACTAACTTTGGCATCTATAATTTGAGTGCGCTAGATGATTTAGAACGACACATGATGTTGTGTTTGCCCAAAATATAGGGTTTCAATTCTTATACGCTTTGATCATTGAATGTTATCGTTTGGGAAATGAATTGTGCAATTTTTTAGATTTTTAAGCAACAACGCATCTTGGCTTGCGGCTGGGGTGCTGCTGACATTTGTATCCTGTTTTGGTCAAACATTTTTCATCTCTGTTTTTGGAGGTCAAATCCGGGCTGAATTTGGGCTTTCTCATGCGGCTTGGGGTGGGATTTATTCGCTAGGGACAACAGCCTCGGCTATTGTGATGATTTGGTCGGGCGTTTTAAGCGACTTTTTTAGGACCAGAATTGTTGGAGGCATCGTGCTGATTGGTCTTGCATGTGCCTGTTTGGGGATGGCGTTTATTTCGTCGGCGTTTTTGCTGCCAGTGGTAATCTTTGCATTGCGTCTTTTTGGTCAAGGTATGTGTTCCCATTTGGCCGTTGTTGCAATGTCGCGCTGGTTTGTTGCTAATCGGGGACGGGCTTTGTCAATAGCGGGTCTCGGCTTTTCTGTGGGCGAGGCGTTGATGCCGATTATTTTCGTATTCTTAATGACCATGGTGGCGTGGCAGAAGCTCTGGCTTGTTGCGGCAATCCTATCCCTTTTGGCGGTTCCCGCCTTGTGGCGGTTGTTGCGTCAGGAACGTACGCCACAGTCCATGAGTGAAGAGAACATGTCTCTGGGAATGCAGGGTATGCATTGGACCAGAATGCAAGCGCTCAAACACCCGCTGTTTTGGTTCATGTTCCCAGCTATTTTAGGGCAGAGTGCATTTAACACGGCGTTCTTTTTCCATCAGGTTCATTTTGCCCAAACTAAGGGCTGGGATCATTTCTTGTTGGTGTCTTTCTTCCCCGTATATACAGGCGTTTCCGTTTTAATGATGCTGTTGTCCGGTTGGGCTTTGGATCGGATTGGAACTGCGCGGATTATTCCGTTTTTTCAAGTGCCAATGGTTGTCGCCTTTTTGTGCTTTGCCTTGGGGGATGGCGTTCTGATGTTTGTTATAGGGCTTGTTTTCTTGTCAATGACATCTGGTGCGACTGCAACGCTGCCCAATGCATTTTGGGCTGAGTTTTATGGCACTGGTAGTCTGGGCTCGATCAAGGCTCTTGCCACTGCTGTAAGCGTTCTTGGATCTGCTATAGGACCTGGAATTACCGGGTTTTTAATTGATAAAGGCGTCGAGCTTGAGATGCAGTATTTTTGGATTGCGGGGTTTTTTGCATTTTGTGTGGCGGCATTGTACGTTGGAGTGGCGCGTTCAAAGCCGTATCTGGTGTCTAATCTTGCGCCAAGTAGTTAGCACATCCCTTTAAAGCTGCAAAATCATCAACGACTATTCGTGTGGCAAATTGTTGAGTAAAATCGGAAAATTGGCCTTTATCGCAGAATGCGGCACCATAGTTGTCAGAATGTATGAAGGGCGCGATGGCACGAGAGACCCCGCCAATCAGATAAATGCCACCAAATGGCAAAGTTGTTAGCGCCAGGTCGCCAAAGATTGATCCAGCAAAGCCAACCATACAGTCTACGACTTCGAGCGCCTTGGGATCGCTTTGTGCGTCTATTATGACCTCTTGCGGCGTGCGGGGCGTCTCTGGGCAGATATAGCTGTTGAGCAAAGTGAGGCCCCTGCCCGAAAGGATGTGCTCAACAGATGCAAAGCCTTTGTCAGCCGTAATTTGGTCAACAATCCAACGCTCGCGCTCAGTTCGGACCGGAATGCGCGCATGTCCTGCTTCTGCTGGTGGAACAACAGAGCCATGGGACGTCGGTACAAACTGTGCGATATTAAACCCGGTGCCGATACCGCATACCAACATCCTTTGATAACTGTTAGCAGGTTTTGGTCCAAAAAGATGTTCAACGTGTTCGTCTTCTAATGAGGGAAGCGCATAACCTTGTGCTTGAAGATCGTTCAGTATGCTTGCCGTGGGGGTCCTAGATACGGTTTTTAACTGATCTACATCGATGGTCCACGAAATATTGGTCAATTTCGCTTTGTCTTGGGCCACAGGCCCCGCTACAGCAACGCAAATGCCGTCTATGTCAGGATTTGAGTGTAGTACGAGGTATCGGGATAGGATCACTTCTAGTGATTCCGCAGCATTATTTTGAAATCTCTCAGTCGTATCCTCAAGTAATTGAGGTCCCAGTGTTAGAGATACTCGGGTGTTGGTTCCTCCAACATCGGCCACCAGATAGCGTTCTGCACTCATAGAAAATGTCCTTTTGCGTCAACATTGTGGAGCTGATACTGACATTCAGCTTCAACTACAAGCCGCGCGGATTTAGGAAGGGCCAGAGTTAAAGCAAGGAACATCTGGCGATGATGAAGGAAATCTCACAACTGTTTCAGTGTTCATTTTTTGTCATTGGAGATTAGAGATAAATACACTATGTCAAGTGTCAGTTAAAAGGATTGTAGATGGCTGAGCTAAAAAATATCGAAGTCCGCGGCGCACGCGAGAACAATCTAAAATCAATAGACGTTGATATTCCGCGCAACAAGTTGGTTGTGATTACTGGTTTATCAGGGTCTGGCAAGTCATCCTTAGCCTTTGATACGATTTATGCCGAGGGCCAGCGCCGGTATGTAGAATCTCTGAGTGCTTATGCCCGTCAGTTCCTTGATATGATGGAAAAACCGGATGTTGATCACATTTCTGGCCTAAGTCCAGCAATCTCTATTGAGCAAAAAACAACCAGTAAAAACCCGCGCTCTACAGTTGGGACTGTGACAGAGATCTATGACTATATGCGCCTGCTCTTTGCGCGTGCTGGAACGCCGTATAGCCCTGCCACGGGTCTGCCGATCGAGGCACAGCAAGTGCAGGATATGGTCGACCGTGTGGGCAAAATGGAAGAGGGTGTGCGGGCTTATCTATTGGCGCCCATCGTTAGGGACCGAAAAGGTGAGTACAGAAAAGAATTTCTCGAACTTAGAAAACAAGGATTTCAGCGAGTTAAAGTTGATGGAGAATTTTACGAACTTGATGAACCACCGACACTAGATAAGAAATTTCGGCACAATATCGACGTTGTCGTTGACCGACTGGTGGTCAAAGAAGGTATTGAAACACGTCTCGCAGACAGTTTCCGAACCGCCTTAGATCTTGCAGATGGCATAGCTATTCTCGAGACAGCGCCCACTGAGGATGAACCGGAAAGAATGACATTTAGCGAAAACTTTGCCTGCCCCGTCAGTGGATTTACAATTCCTGAAATTGAGCCAAGGCTGTTCTCGTTCAATGCACCCTACGGGGCTTGTCCTGAATGTGATGGTCTGGGGGTCGAGCTGTTTTTTGACGAACGCCTCGTGGTCCCAGATCAGACGCTGAGAATTGCAGATGGTGCGTTGGCTCCTTGGCGAAAAGGCAAAAGCCCATATTTTACTCAAACGATCGAAGCGATTGCCAAACATTATGGATTTTCAGCAAATGCAGTCTGGAAAGATTTACCCGAAAAAGTTCAAAAGGTGTTCCTGTATGGATCGGGTGAGCAAGAGATCAAATTTCGCTACGATGAAGGTGGACGTGTTTATCAGGTCAGTCGCGTGTTTGAAGGGGTCATTCCAAATATGGAACGGCGATACCGCGAGACAGATAGCAATTGGATCAGAGACGAGTTTGAAAATTACCAAAACAACCGTCCCTGCTGCACCTGTAAAGGCTTTCGTCTAAAACAAGAAGCACTGGCTGTTAAGATTGCAGACATTCATGTTGGTCAAGTCGTGCAAATGTCGATCAAAGAAGCTTTTGAATGGTGCAAAACGGTACCTGAAAGGCTTAGTAACCAGAAAAATGAAATAGCTGCTGCTATTTTGAAAGAAATTCGAGAGAGATTGGGGTTCTTGAACAATGTTGGATTGGAATACCTGACACTTAGTCGGAATTCAGGCACGCTATCTGGTGGAGAAAGCCAGCGCATTCGCCTTGCCAGCCAAATTGGCAGTGGGTTGACGGGCGTCCTTTATGTTCTGGACGAACCGTCTATTGGGCTTCATCAACGCGATAATGATCGATTGCTTGTCACGCTGAAGAACCTGCGCGATCAGGGCAACACGGTTATTGTTGTGGAACACGACGAGGAAGCTATTCGCGAGGCAGACTATGTTTTTGATATAGGTCCGGGTGCGGGTGTGCGCGGCGGGGAAGTTGTCAGCTCTGGAACGCCTGAAGAGGTTACGAGCGATATGAATTCCTTGACGGGCCAGTATTTGAGCGGCGCGCGCAAAATCGATGTGCCGATGGATCGTCGTGCCGGTAATGGCAAAACTCTCAATATAATAAAAGCAGTGGGTAATAATCTCAAGTCCATCAACGCCAAGTTTCCGTTGGGAAAATTTGTTTGTGTGACAGGCGTGTCGGGGGGTGGCAAATCCACCCTCACTATCGAAACACTCTTTAAGACGGCGTCTATGCGCTTGAACGGAGCGAAACAAACCCCTGCACCGTGCGAGACGATCAAAGGTCTCGAGTTTCTCGATAAAGTTATCGATATTGATCAACGTCCCATTGGCAGAACGCCAAGGTCGAATCCGGCGACCTATACAGGGGCGTTCACACCCATACGAGATTGGTTTTCGGGAATGCCAGAGGCTAAGGCGCGGGGATATAAACCTGGCAGATTTAGCTTTAATGTAAAAGGCGGTCGTTGCGAGGCCTGTCAGGGTGACGGCGTTATAAAAATTGAAATGCACTTCCTACCCGATGTCTACGTAACTTGCGAAACCTGTCGCGGGGCGCGTTACAATCGCGAAACACTGGAGATTAAATTCAAAGGCAAGAGTATTGCTGATGTACTGGATATGACAGTTGAAGATGCACAGGGCTTTTTTCAGGCTGTGCCCTCTATCCGGGAAAAGATGGATGCATTGGTCCGCGTTGGCTTGGGGTATATCAAAGTTGGTCAGCAGGCGACCACTTTGTCTGGGGGTGAAGCCCAACGAGTGAAATTGTCAAAAGAGCTGTCAAAAAGGGCCACGGGCCGCACATTGTACATTCTGGATGAACCCACCACCGGATTGCATTTCGAAGATGTACGCAAACTCTTGGAAGTTTTGCATGAACTTGTCGAACAGGGCAATTCGGTAATCGTTATTGAACATAATCTCGACGTCGTCAAAACGGCCGACTGGGTCATAGACATCGGACCTGAGGGGGGTGATGGCGGCGGTGAGATTGTGGCGGCGGGCACTCCAGAGGCTATTGCTGAAGTTACAAAAAGCTATACCGGTCAGTATTTAAAACTGCTTTTGACCCAAGATAAAGTGGCCGCTGAGTAAACCTAAAGATGTTGAAGCCGAGCAGAGGGCCGAAAAATCAGCCTTCTTTGTGCTTTTGTTTGGCGGCAATCACATCATAGGCAAGAGTCTTGGTATAATCACTGAGATTCACAAGCGTTTCTTCGACTTTTTCTGCCTCTTTATTATCGAGGTGGTCGGCTATTTTACTATGAAGCCTGATAATAGTTTCACGATTGCGCGCTGTGAAAGTGATCATATTCATCAATGGTTGCATAGCCTCTACCGCACCAGCGAGTTGGTAGGACATAATTGGATTCTGTGCTGCGTCTACAAGAGCCCTATGAAATGCGATATCTGACGCACACCAGCTTTCATCACTAAGACCGGGTTGAGCTTGACGCTGAATTTCTGTGCGCATAGTGGCGAGGTGATCGGCCGTCCTTCGCTGCGCTGCAAAAGTTGCACAAGCGCGTTCCATGGCAAAACGGGCTTCGCAGGCTACATCAAAGCTAACTGTATTCATCGAAAGTAAAAGGGTTGATGTTGTAATTTGTTGGCCATATGCCTCTTCATAGCTAATTCGATTTATGAATGCACCGCCAAAAGCCCCCCGTTGGGTGCGGATTAGAGATTGCGCAGCGAGCCGTTTAAGAGCTTCCCGGACTGTTGAACGAGACACCTCAAATTGATCGGATAGTTCAGATTCTGAAGGTAGTCGTTCGTCCATGATTAAGTGACCGGACACTATGGCATCGCGTATGGCCTTAGCTATCTGGGCAGAAAGATCCGTGGTCGCATCATTTGGGTTAATTTTCATTTGTCATACATTTAAAAGTCTGACATTTAAAACGCAAGAGAAAATGTTCCGACTCACTTTGAATATACCAAGAGGTTTACTATGCAAACGACGGCTAAAATCTCAACGAGAAGTGTTTTATGGTTAGCGTTTTTTGTTGGTATTTTGTTTGCGTGGTGGACGCTTTACTCAATGAGCTTATCCATGAATATGAACCTATTTGGGCGAAGCATTATGATGGATCCTGAGACGGGGTTTATGAATAAAAATACGAGTATTGGCATGGGTATGGATATGCCGATGTCTAGGTTTGGGCCATTGTTTGGCATGTGGGCAATTATGATGGCGGCTATGATGCTGCCCACTATGGTCCCAACTCTGACCAGCTACGAAGATCTTATGGTGAGTGCTGATGGTACGCGTGCTGGGTGGGTTGGTGTGATTTTGGGATACACAGCTGTATGGATCGCTTTTGCGGCCCTCATCACTGCTGTCCAACTCAGTTTTCTGGCTTTTAAAATGGTAGATATGATGGGTGCTGCAACATCTGTTTGGTTGTCAGTAGCGCTGCTGATTGCGGCCGGGATGTATCAGTTTACCCGCCTGAAAGAAGTCTGTCATGGTGTCTGCCACAGCCCGATGATGTATTTCGTTGGCCATTGGAAAACTGGCTTCTTTGGTGGTTTGCGCATGGGGTTTGGATTGGGGACTTTTTGCGTTGGTTGCTGTAATCTTTTTATGGCGCTTGGATTTGTGGGGGGCGTTATGAATTTCTTGTGGATGGGCTTGGCTACGCTTTTTATGGTTATCGAAAAGCTACCTCAGATAGGTCATCGGGTATCGCGCCCAATGGGTATTCTTCTAATTATTGCAGGGATTGGCCTTGCTGTATCGACATATTAAGAAACGGAGAGTTTTAAACTATGGCTAAAACTGAAAAATCCCCTGGGGATAAAATCTCGTCTAATCAACGCATTGATAATCGGATGGAAAGTTCATCTCGAAATAAGATGCAACCGACAGACTGGGAGATCAAAGGCGAATTGTTTTTGAATTGTTCCTGTACAGTGTTTTGTCCCTGTGTCGTATCCTTAGGCGCTTACCCTCCAACGGAAGGCTACTGCCACGCTTGGATGGCGATTAAGATTGATGAAGGTCATTTTGAAGGTGAAGATTTATCAGGCCTTAACGTTGGTTTGCTTGTTGATATTCCTGGTCGGATGGCTGAGGGTAACTGGAAGGTCGGTGCATATGTAGATGAGCGCTCATCTGACAAGGCTTTTAACGGCTTGTTGAAGATTTTCAGCGGTCAGGCAGGTGGGACAACGAGCCTTTTCACCATGCTTGTTTCCGAGATTATCGGTGCAAAGCGTGAAAAAGTTGCAATCGTTTGTGAAGGCAAGAAGCGTAGCATCAATATTGGTCGCAAAATTTCGGGCGAAATTGAAATGCTGGAAGGTAGCAATGCCGATCATCCGGTGATGGTCAGTAATTCAAAATATTGGATGGGGCCTGATATTATTGCGGCCAAAGGATTAAAATCCAAAGTGCGTGATTATGGTCGAGTTTGGGATTTTGGTGGGAAATCCGCTGAAATTTGCCCAATCCACTGGCACGGTCCACGATAGTGGTGGGAATTGTTTCTTCACGACGCGTTCGCGGCACACCCTTTTCAGTCGGTGTTGAGGCTGCTGGGGCCCAAGCCTATACTGTCTACAATCATATGCTTTTGCCAAGTTATTTTGAAAGTTATACTGCAGACTATAGACATCTCAAAGAACATGTGCAGGTCTGGGATGTTGCCGTAGAGCGACAGGTCAGCATTAAAGGACCCCATGCCTTGAGGCTGATGAAGCGGATGAGTGCACGGGATATGAACCGTATGGCGAATGATCAGTGCTATTATGTCCCGATTTGCGACCATAAAGGGGGCATGCTAAATGATCCGGTGGCTTTGAAGTTAGCCGATGATCATTATTGGTTGTCAATTGCGGATGGTGATTTGCTGCAGTGGGCGCTAGGCTTGGCTATCGGTCAGGATATGGACGTTGAAGTTGTCGAACCCGATGTATCACCGCTAGCGGTACAAGGGCCCAAAGCCGAGGACTTGATGATAAGGGTCTTTGGTGAAGAAGTCCGCGATATTCGGTTTTTCCGATATAAGCGTATGTCCTTTATGGAAAATGAATTTGTCGTCGCCCGGTCTGGTTGGTCAAAACAAGGTGGGTTTGAGATTTATGTAGAAGGCGAATACAACGGTATGCCGCTTTGGCAGGCTTTGTTTGCTGCGGGAACAGATCTAAACGTGCGGGCGGGCTGTCCCAATTTGATTGAGCGGATCGAAGGCGGTCTGTTGAGCTACGGTTCCGATATGCGGCGTGAAAATACGCCTATTGAGGCAGGGTTGGCTAAGTTTTGTAACTCACCTGATGACTATATCGGGAGATCGGTGATCGAGGCTCAAAAAGCCCACGGACCGAACCGGATGATTTGTCCTATCGCAATTGAAGGTGCGGAGGATTTACCGCATAATGCTATTGGCTGGAATGTTTACAACAAAGATGTATGGGTCGGTCTAATCTCATCGGCGACCTGGTCGCCTGACTTTAATGTCAATGTGGCGATCGGAATGATCGAGCGTGGACACTGGGATGCTGGCAGCGTTTTGCAAGTTGATACGCGGGCTGGAATGCGGCAGGCCATTGTTAAAGAGAAATTTTGGATTTAATACCTAGGAGAAGTTTATGACTATCAAACAACTATATGACCTTGGCGAAATGCCACCGCTTGGCGAAGTGCCTGAGAAAATGCATGCATTTTTGGTTCGGCAGGATCGCTTTGGCGAACCTGAAAGCGCCTGGCAACGCGAAGTTATAAATACACCTAAACTTGGGCCTAAAGACGTGCTTGTTTATGTTATGGCGTCTGGCATCAACTATAATAATGTTTGGGCTGCATTGGGATATCCTGTTGACGTAATCAAAGACCGCCAGAAAAAAGGTGAACCTGAAGATTTCCACGCAGGTGGTTCGGATGCTTCTGGCATTGTTTGGGCCGTTGGCGAGGATGTTTCTGATGTGAAAATCGGTGACGAAGTTGTTGTTCATTCGGGCTGGTGGGAGCCAGAGGATCCTTGGGTTCTTTCTGGTAAAGATCCTATGCTGGCCGCATCTGTCCGCATTTGGGGCTATCAGACCAACTACGGGTCATATTGTCAATTTGCCAAAGCGCAATCGCATCAGATCAAGGAAAAGCCAAAGCACCTGACATGGGAAGAAGCAGGATGTTATATGCTGTGTGCATCAACGGCCTACCGTCAGTTGATGGGCTGGGCGCCGCATACTGTGGAAGAAGGCGATGTTGTTCTAGTTTGGGGTGCGGCAGGTGGTCTAGGAGCAATGGCGCTTCAGATCGTATCTGCCCTTGGTGCTAAACCGATTGCTGTTATTTCCAACGAAGACAAACGTCAATTCTGCATGGACAAAGGCGCTGCAGGCGTCATAAATCGCAATGATTTTGATCATTGGGGGCCAATGCCCGACACAACCTCACCGGAATATGGAAACTTTATGAAAGGTGCGCGGGCCTTTGGTAAAGCAATTTGGGACATTCTTGGTGAACGCAAGAATCCTAAAATCGTTTTTGAACACCCTGGTGAGGCAACATTGCCAACCTCTGGCTTTATTTGCGATACAGGCGGTATGGTCGTTATCTGTGCAGGTACTACGGGCTATAACATCACTATGGACCTTAGATATCACTGGATGATGCAAAAGCGCTTCCAAGGCTCTCACCTTGCAAATGATGAACAGTCCGAAGCCGTCAACGAGCTGCTTCTGGCGGGCAAAGTTGACCCTTGCCTGTCTGAGACATACAGCTTTGATCAAATCGGCTACGCCCATCAGTTGATGCATGAAAACAAACACCCTTATGGAAATATGGCATGTTTGGTGAATGCAACCAAAAAGGGGCAGGGTAATTCCTAACTTGTTGTAATTTTTTATTAAAAAATACCTCTTTGTTTGCTCTGGGAGGTGTTTTGCATTTTAAGTGTTTCCAGATTACCGGGCTGGTGTTTAATTCGCTTCCAAACTCTTATAATTCCTTTTTACAGTAGGTATTTTTATGACCCCCAGTCGCTGTTTGTCTAAGAGAAAACTTTAGGATTAAAGAAGATATATAGTATTATAAATACTCCAAAAGTATTATACATTTATGATTGGTGTTTGTGAATAACACTATTTATGTGTTTAAAAAATATAACTAAAAAATAGAAAATTCCGCTTTGATGGAATTTGACCTTGATTTTGCGCGAAACCAAATTCCAACTTTGCGAACCCCGGACCTGCAGGATGTTGCTTTTTTTGAAAATGCCGGTGGGTTATATGCTTGCAGTCAGGTGATTGAGTGACTGCATAGGTTTTACACAGAACGTAAGATGCAGCCATATTGGCCTACACGCCCATCAAAGCTTGGGGGTCAAGAAATGGATGAGGCGCGGGTGCGGCTGAGTGCTATGATTGACGTTGACAAAGATGTGCTAAGTTTTGACCCTTCTACAACACAGAATACATATGTTCTTTCACAGGCTTTCTGCCAGATGCTGTTGCCTGGAGATGCAATCATTGTCACAAATCAGGACCATAAGGCAAATCCAGGCCCTTGGTGCAGGCTTCAAGAGGCCGGTATTAAGGTCCGCAAATGGGGATTGAATCCTGAAACTGATCGTCTTGATATAAACGAGTTGCAGAGACTTTTAGATGATAAAATACGTCTGGCGTGCTTCCCGCACTGCTTTAATGTTATCGGAGAAATAAACTCGGTAAATGATATTTTAAAATTGTTCATTAGGCTGGTGCTTATGCTTGCATTGACGGATCCAGATATGCACCGCTCGGTCTGCCCAATATGACAAAAATAAAAATGGATATTTATCTATTTCCCATTTAAAAAACTTATGGTCCACATCAAAGATTGATGATTGTGAGGCCGGCTTTGGGCGAAAAGCTTCCAAACCAAGGTCATCATTTTAATGCTGATATGCTTTATAAACGCTTTACGCCGGTAGGCCCTGACCATGCGCAAATCGAGGCCTGTACTGGAATAGCTGATTACTGTGATGCTCTTTATGAGCGGCATTTTACCGAGGCAGCTGATCCAGTTAGGCGCAATGATGGGGTTCATGATCTTATGCGGCAGTGGGAAATCAAATTTCTTCAACCTTTGTTGAATTATATTCAAAATAAAAATTCAATAAACCTCCTTGGGCCAAGTGATGCATAAACACGCGCACCAACTGTTGCCGTCAAAATCGAGAGATCGCTAGTCGAGATAATCCATGAACTTGCCGCGCGTGGACTTGCCGTTGGGGGAATGATTTTTATGTAATGCGCCCTTTTAAAGGCTACAGGCGTGAATCCTAAGGTCGGTGTGCTGCGGATGAGTTTTGTGCATTATACCAGTGAAACTCAGATTCAGCGCCTGATGTCTGCTCTGGACGATATTCTTTGATCTGATGGGACCACTTAAAGCGTATATTAATAAAACAAACACGAGATTAGCCATTGCCCCAACCGATCATTTACTGGATCAGACGTGATTTGCGTTTACACGACAATCCTGCCCTGCATTATGCGGTTCAAAGTGGCCGTGCTGTTATCCCACTATTTATTATGGACATCCAGGAAAAAAAACTTGGTGCAGCACCAAAATGGCGTCTTGGACTAGGCTTGGAGTATTTATCAGGAGAGCTAGAAAAGGTTGGCTCAAAGATTATTTTTCGATCTGGCAAACCTGAGGCTGTAATCGATGAATTGATTTGCCAGACTGGTGCTGAAAGTGTTTGCTGGAACCGCCTTTATGACCCCGTCTCGCGGCAAAGAGATGAAGGTATAAAAAAATGCCTAGCGGCACGAAGCCTTGAGGCGACTAGTTTCGCAGGTGCATTGCTTTTTGAACCATGGACCGTGAGCACAGGAGCAGGCGGATATTACCGTGTCTACACGCCGTTTTGGAACGCAGTCAAAGATCGCGAAGTGCAATGTGAGCATCCATCGCCACAACGGATCAAAGCGCCGACGGAATGGCCTGTTTCTGAGAAGATCGCCGATTGGAAAATGGGCCAAGCGATGGGGCGCGGTGCGCGCATTGTGCGCCCGTTTGTACGACTGGGGCAGGTCGCAGCAGTAGACAGGTTGTCAACATTCCTTGACGAAGACGCCGCCCAGTATCCTGATCGGAGAAATATTCCATCTGTTTTGGGCACTTCTGGTCTTTCGGAAAACCTTGCGCTTGGTGAAATCAGTCCTAAACAATGCTGGCATGGTGGTCAAAGGGCACTTTATGAGGGAGTACAGGGAGCTGAAATTTTTCTCAAGGAAGTTGTCTGGAGAGAATTTGCGTATCATCTGATGTTTCATACGCCCCATATTCTGAATTCCAATTGGAAGCCAGACTGGGATAAGTTTCCTTGGAAAACTGATGAAGACGATCCGGCGGTCTTGGCTTGGAAACAAGGGCGCACTGGTGTGCTGTTTGTCGATGCAGCAATGCGCGAGATGTATGTGAGCGGCCGTATGCATAACAGAGGGCGGATGATTGTTGCATCCTATTTGACCAAACACCTATTATGCCACTGGCGAATCGGTCAAAAATGGTTTGAGCAGTGTTTAATTGATTGGGATCCTGCAAGTAACGCCATGGGATGGCAGTGGTCTGCGGGATCTGGTCCGGATGCGACGCCTTATTTCCGTGTTTTCAATGCCGAGACGCAGCTTGAAAAATTCGATCCCAAAGGGCGCTATATCAAGCAGTGGATTGCGGAATTGGATCAAACACCATCTGATACAGCAAAGAGCTTTTTTGACGCAATTCCAGCCGGCTGGAATTTGAATTCCAAAATGGGGTATCCAACGGCTATCATGTCCATGAAGCAGGGTCGTGAAAGAGCGCTCAATGCGTACGAAACCCGAGGCTTTTAAAGAGAGGAGGATTATGTTTCTAACATCTACAAAGAACCAAGGTGGTCTGCCGAGATATTTCTCGCAAGTTTTTGATCAGGTCAAAAATATGAATACTGGCCGTCTTGATTTCGTTTTGCCCGACGGTCGCAAGTTTCGGGCGGACGGAAAGAACGCTGGACCGTTTGCTCAGGTAAATATCAATGATAACGATATCTTTGCGCGGTTAATCCGCGAAGGAGATCTTGGATTTTGCGATGCCTATCTGGATGATGGCTGGAGCACACCGGATCTTCAGGCGTTTATGGACTGGGCGCATGCGGATAATGAGACACTATACGACGGTTTTCCGGGGATGTCGCTTGTGCGGGAATATGAAAGGCTTCGTTTCTGGCTTCAAAGTAATTCTAAGCGTCAGGCGCTCAGGAATATCAGCTATCACTACGATCTGGGTAATGAATTTTATGGCCTCTGGTTGGACAATACGATGACCTATTCATCGGCTCTTTTTGAAACGGGTCGAGAGAGCCTTGAACAAGCTCAGATTGCGAAATACGCATCTATGATAGATCAAATGGGCGTTGAACCGGGAGATCATGTTTTGGAAATTGGATGTGGTTGGGGTGGTTTTGCAGAATATGCAGCAATGGAAAGAGGTCTGAGTGTGACGGGGTTAACAATTAGTAAAGAACAATTAAATTTTGCAAATAAAAGAATAAAAAATAAAGGTTTAGAAGAAAAAATTACTTTCAAACTTCAGGACTACCGCGACGAAAAAGGGACATATGACGGGATTGCCAGTATAGAAATGTTCGAGGCCGTTGGTGAAAAATACTGGCCTGACTATTTTCAGACACTCCGTAATTGTCTCCGTCCTGGTCGAAACGCGACGCTGCAAATCATTACTGTCTCGGACGATAGATGGGATGTCTATCGCAGGGGGGTGGATTTCATCCAGAAATATATTTTTCCGGGTGGTATGTTACCATGTCCAAGAGTTCTACGGTCTCAGGTAGAACAAGCTGATTTAGAAGTAATCAAATCTGTTGAATTTGGAGAAAGCTACTCCAAAACCCTGCGTCTTTGGTATGATGACTTTAATCAGACTTGGGATCAAGTAGCCGATCTTGGCTTTGACGACCGGTTTAAAAGAATGTGGAATTTTTATCTGACGTCATGTGCCGCGACCTTTTCGAGCGGTAATTGTGATGTTACCCAGATCACTGTATCCAATCCTGCCAAAGCCTAAGCGTTATATGGCAAATCGAGTCAAAATGAACTCCTAGATCAGCTGATCGTATGCTGAAAATTTCACATAATTGGTTATGGCGTTAAAATCTTGACCTTTAGCGTCAAGATTTTCTGACTAGGGCTGTAATAAACTGTTTAGCGTTAACCCGAATAGGTTATGTTAAACGCTCGCTTGAGTTTGAAGACCAAGCTGATTAGATGTAAAGACGTTGAAATTCTGGAGTCGATTTATGCATTATGCAGAAGACCTAAGCGCTGCTATTGGCAATACTCCCCTGATAAAGCTTAAAAATGCAAGCGAGGACACAGGGTGTACTATCTTAGGCAAGGCGGAATTCATGAACCCTGGCCAATCGGTCAAAGATCGTGCCGCGCTTTATATTATTAAAGAGGCGGTGGCTCGTGGTGATTTACGGTCTGGTGGCACCATTGTTGAAGGAACCGCAGGAAATACTGGGATTGGGTTGGCTCTCGTGGGGGCCTCTATGGGATTTAAGACAGTGATCGTCATTCCCGATACTCAAAGCCAGGAAAAGAAAGACATGATCCGGCTTGCTGGGGCGGAACTGGTCGAGATCCCGGCGGTTCCTTATAAAAATCCAAACAATTATGTCCGTTATTCTGAAAGGCTGGCATTTGAGCTGGCTCAAACAGAACCAAACGGTGCAATTTGGGCAAATCAGTTTGATAATGTCGCAAATCGGAAGGCTCATACCGAGGGGACTGGACAGGAAATATGGGACCAAACAGAGGGTAAAGTGGACGGGTTCATCTGTGCCTGCGGATCGGGCGGGACTTTGGCGGGAACGGCAGCGGCTTTGCAGCCCAAAGGCGTCAAATTTGGACTAGCGGATCCGATGGGTTCTGCGCTTTATTCCTACTACAAAATCGGTAAGCTAGCTTCCGAGGGTGGGTCTATTTCTGAGGGTATAGGGCAGGGGCGGATTACTGAAAATCTAAAAGGGTTTAAGCCGGATTATTCCTATCAAATTTCTGACCAGGAAGCGTTGCCATTGGTATTTGATCTTCTTCAAGACGAAGGTCTGTGCTTGGGGGGAAGTTCTGCAATAAATATTGCTGGTGCAATAAGAATGGCTAAGGACCTAGGCCCTGGGCATGTAATTGTGACGATCTTATGTGACTTTGGAACGCGCTATCAGTCGAAATTATTTAATGCAGAATTCTTGAAGTCAAAAAACCTACCGCTTCCGGCTTGGCTGAATGGATCGGACCGAGTTTTGCACCAAGTTTTTGAGGAAACTTGATAATGGTATTTGCAAGAGCAAAACTACTGGCCCTTCTGGTTGTATCACTGGGATTGCTTGCAGGCACTGTTTTTTCTCAGACAAGCGATATTGACTATGATTTATGGAACAAACAGGCACATCATGCGGAACGACAGATCAAAAAGGATCAAGTTTCTGAAAGCCTGCGCAAGCAAGTTGCTGATTGGCGCAACCTTTTTCAAAGTGCTGGTGAATTTGATAAACCTCGCATTGGCACCGTCCAATCCCAGATTGAGGCCCTTGGAGCTCTGCCAGACGACGGAGCAGTTGACCCTTTAGCAAATCGGCGTTCAGAATTAGCTGCCGAATTGGCAATGCTAACTTCCCCTGTGGCTAAGGCGCTTGAGGCGTTTCAAAAGGCCGATGGTTTAATTCGTGAAATTGACCAGAAAATACGCGCAGAACAGGCCTCGGCGCTAGTTCATTTAACGAACTCTCCAATGGCAATAACCGCTTGGCCAACTGCAATAAGTGAGTTTACTGCCTTTCATCGTGCACTTCAGCGAGAATTAAAATCCACTTTAGTCTCTGATACCCGGTGGACGCAGTTCAAAAGCCGTTGGATAAGCTTTGCAACTCAGGTTGTTGTATCGCTTTTGTTGCTGTTTGGGGCGCATGCGATTGTACAAAAACTAGCAGACTTGATTTGGATGGGAACTCAGAGCCACCAAAGGCTAACAAACTTTATCATGTCTTTACTTGTGACTTTCTTACAGGTGGCTGGGTTATGCTATCTGCTAGGGGCAGTAACGGCCAGCGGATTGTTTGATGTGCGCGGGACGATGATTTTGAATATCGCCTATAGCAGTAGGTGGGATGACGCACTTCAAAATTGGCCGCTTTGGTTATTTGGTTCTATCTGGCTGGGACAAAGGCTGTTTGTAGGCCAATACGCTAGTCTTCCAGTGAGCCCACAAAGTTCAGCGGGAAAAGGTATTCTATTGTTTGGCTCACTTGCCGGGGTACTCATCGTTGATAATTACTTTGATGTGATTGCCAAATATGAGTTTGTTTCAGAGCAAACCCATGCGATTTGGAACTTTTTACCAATCTTGATTGGTGCGGTCGTTTTGTACCGCTTGAGCAAACTAGAATATCATAAAGAGCAGTCGAAAGAGGAAGACGCAGCTATGTCTGGCGCGCAAAATCCTCTTAAATGGAGGCTCATTGCATCATTGAAACGTATTGCTGGTTTTGTTGCATTGGCCTCGCCAGTACTTGCAGCAATAGGCTTTATAAATGCTGCGACCGCAATCTTTTATCCCTTTGTTCAAACCGTAGCACTTCTTTCTTTCCTGCTCATTCTGCAGGCACTGGTAAGCGATATTTATGCCGCCTTCATAAGCACAACAGCGCAAGACGAACCCGATGATGCGCTTTTGCCAATTCTTATTGGGTTTTTCTTGATCTTGGTGGCTCTGCCCCTTTTTGCATTGATCTGGGGTGCGCGTTCGGTTGACCTTTTGGAGATTTGGAATGCAGTCCAGAAAGGTATCCCGATTGGCGACGCTCGTCTATCACCCGTGAACCTGCTCACTTTCTTTGTCATCTTTACCATTGGCTATATGGGGACAAGACTGCTGCAATCGGCTCTTAAGGGGTCCGTCTTACCAAAAACTACAATGGATAGTGGCGCGCAAACAGCGATCGTGTCCGGCGTTGGCTATTTGGGGATTTTCCTTGCCGCAGTTATTGCGATTTCAGGCGCTGGGCTTGATCTTTCGTCGCTGGCGATTGTAGCTGGCGCATTGTCGGTCGGAATTGGTTTTGGTCTGCAAAATATTGTTTCAAACTTTGTATCTGGAATAATTCTGCTCATAGAGCGACCCGTAAGTGAAGGTGATTGGATTGAAGTGGGTGGAAAGATGGGCTATGTCCGGAATATTTCGGTCAGATCGACGCGCATAGAAACCTTTGACCGCAGTGATGTCATTGTCCCCAATGCTGATTTAGTTTCTGGGGTGGTTACCAATTATACCCGCGGCAATACGATCGGTCGTTTGATTATTCCCGTGGGAGTCGCCTATGGAACGGATACGCGCCGCGTAACAGTCATCTTGAAAGAGATTATTGAAGCCAATCCTATGGTCTTACAAAATCCTGGCCCATCGGTGATTTTTCAAGGGTTTGGGGTTGATAGCCTCAACTTTGAAATTCGTGCTATCCTAAGGGACGTAAATTGGATTCTGAGTGTTAAATCGGAAGTAAACCATCAAATCGCCGCCAGATTTAACGAGGAAGCCATAGAAATTCCGTTTGCACAGCGCGATATCTGGATCAAAAATCCAGAAGCTTTGCGTGGAAAGGATTAGAAATGACCGCTTTGCTTTTTTTAGAAGACAGCTATTGTAAAGTTGCATCCGCGACGGTTACTGGCACTACCCAAGAGGGGGGCATAATTTTGGATCGGGGCCTCTTTTATGCAACATCTGGTGGGCAACCAGGGGATCGTGGGAAGCTTTTATGGGCGAACACACAAACAGAAATTGAAACTACTCTAAAAGGGGAAGGTGGCACGGTGTTATGTATGCCCGCTCAAGATCAAACTAAACCAGATGTTGGTCAGGTCGTAACACAGCGAATAAACTGGAATCTTCGCTATTGTCATATGCGTATGCATACAGCGTTACACTTGCTCTCAGTGGCTATACCGTTACCCGTGACGGGCGGAGCGATTACCGCGATAAAAGGCCGGCTGGACTTTGATATGCCTGATAAGCCTGAAGAAAAAGATGAGCTGAGCGCCCGGATGAACGAATTGATCGCCCGGTCCCTCGACATAACTGAGACTTGGATCACGCAATCCGAGCTTGAGCAAAATCCAACACTCGTAAAAACGCTTTCAGTACAGCCCCCGCAAGAAGCAGGTAAAATCCGCCTTATCCGCATTGGTAATGGTGAGGATCAAATAGATTTACAGCCCTGTGGCGGTACGCATGTCAAAAATACGGATGAGATTGGCAAAGTTAGAATCTCAAAAATTGAAAAGAAAGGTCGTCAAAATCGACGCGTGCATATGGTTTTTGAAGATTAGGCTTTGTTTATAAATTGTAATTCAAGCGTTGCTTACCTCTTGCATTTCGGACAGATTAGGCTGTAGATACCTTGTAACGGATAGGTGGCCGAGTGGTCGAAGGCGCACGCCTGGAAAGTGTGTAGGCGGGAGACCGTCTCCAGGGTTCGAATCCCTGTCTGTCCGCCAGTATATCTTCTTAAAATACTGTTTTGAAATGATAATAAATATAATTTATATTTTGGCCCCCACGTTAGCC
>JAQWKM010000065.1 GCA_029247845.1 Paracoccaceae bacterium
GAATTTCAACTGAGCTTCGTGCCTGCCTCACGTCTCCAATCGCTTCGCGACGCCGGGCAACCTTTTCTGCAAGGCGTACTAAGAAAGGCGCTACGGCGGGCTTCCATGCAAGAGGCTCTGACGTCATTGTCGAAATTGCAAATTGCCAGTTGCTTGACGCTGATCTTGTCGCAGCCCTGCCCATTATCGAAGCTTTTGCCGTGATTGGGACAAGCCGAAAAAGCAAACTAAGTGCCCAGGTGACCGCTTCTCAGGCCGGCCTTGATATTGCCATAGAGGGCGGCAAAATGCTCGATGGACCTATGCATGCCAGACTTGCGCAGGCGACCGAAACACATCAGTTGGCACGATTAACTTGGAACAAAGAAATGATCGCCATGCGCCATGCACCTTTGCAAAAATTTGGTGTGGCAAGCGTCGTTCCACCACCGGGTAGCTTTCTTCAAGCGACGAAAGAGGGACAGGACGACCTGCTAAAAACTGTAAAAACAATAATTTCCGACGCAAAACGAGTGGTTGATCTGTTCAGCGGCTGCGGTACTTTTTCTCTGCCTCTCGCAGAAACTGCAGAAGTTCACGCCGTTGAAGTTAATAAAAATATGATGGCCGCTTTAGACAAAGGCTGGAGACAAGCATTTGGTTTGAAAAAAGTCACCCATGAGGTCCGCGACCTATTTCGACGCCCGCTGCTGCCCGATGAGTTGGATAAGTTTGACACCGCCATTATTGACCCGCCCCGGGCAGGTGCAGATGCACAGGTCGCTACTCTTTGCAAAAGCAAAATAAAAAATATCGCATATGTCTCTTGCAATCCGGTTAGCTTTGCCCGTGATGCGGCACTTCTTGTAGCAAGTGGATATGACCTGCGATTTGTACAAACAGTCGATCAATTCCGCTGGTCATCTCATACTGAACTGGTCGGCGGTTTCTTCAAAGCATAACGAAAAACGCTACGAAAGAGGCTGTTTTTAAGTCTGTAAAGCTCTTTTAAATCAAATGTGCGTATTTTTTGGAATTTGGCTTGATCTCGTTCGCAACATTACCCCCAAAATGAACTTAATGTAACCAAATGTGCCCTGTCAAACATTGTATTTTACCCTATGCTTAAAAAAATTGAGCAGATTTAATGTTATACTTTAGGTTAGTTTCAATAGTTCTTTTGCTTTGCATCCTTGGCGGTTGCTCGCAATTTTACCTTATGCGCACCTATGGCTTATCTTCGAGTTACACCTCTCCACCAATCAGTAGTATCGTGGTAAGTAAAGAGGCCAGAAGATTATACCTTTTTAGCGGTAGCGAGATGATAAAGGCTTATCGGATTAGACTTGGATTTAATCCACTCGGCGACAAAAAAATAAGTGGTGACGGCAAAACACCCGAGGGAAAATATTATATTGATCGCAAAAATCCAAAGAGCCAGTTTTTTTGTCATTAGGTATTTCCTACCCAAATAAAGAAGACCTCGCCGAAGCAAAATCTTTGGGAAAACCTGCCGGAGGAGATATTTTCTTACACGGCGAAGATAAAAAATTCCATTTCTTTAATCGCGATTGGACTGCTGGTTGCATTGCACTACGCAACAAAGATATAAGGGAAATATATTCTGTAGTGGAAATTGGAACACCAATTTTTATTCGCCGTTAGACGCGTCATCGGTTGGGATATATTCGCCAAGAACGAGCGTCCACCAAATTTTACCACTGATTTCTTGGTACCAGGAAAAACCCAATTCCGTCGCATCTGCATCAAGTAGCACGCGCCGCGTATTTTTATCTTTCATCCAAGCCGACAATGTTTCTAATTCTGTTTCATAAGTTTCTGAGATAATCTCACCAGAAAGTTGGCCCGAATAGCCAACGCGCTTCACACGATCGAGCGGCGAGGACCCATCTGAGCAAAAGTGCCAAGGCCGATTCTGAATAGACATATCCCGTGAATGGGTTGCCGCCGCAGCATTTAATCTGGAGTTTAGGCTCACCTTACCAGCCCCAGAAGAGGTGCGAAGAGCATTCACAGCATCTAGCATTATAAACTGCACTTCAGAAGTTTTTTGAGTGGATAATCTATAAATTTTGGGCACAGGTTTACCATCTGCTCCCATGGTTGGGAGATCTGAAGTACAAGACGCTAACAACATAATTACCATCAAAATCTTATAAGATAATTTCAGCATCTTTCCCTCAAAGGACTTTTCAACTAAGTCCTTATAGTGTTGAGGGTCGCCAATCAAACGATGATTGGTTAGTTATAATGCGTTAACATAGATTTGAATTGCGACTGAGACATTCTAGTACTATTTTATAGCCTAAGGTTATCATACTTAATTTATCGGAGTATCATATGTTCTGGAATACACGGCGGCATTTTCTTGCAAGTGGAACTGCTATGCTGGCCATACCGGCCTTGGCGCAAACCGATGTTAACGAAGCCACTATCACTGAAGTGGAAAGAGAAGTCTCGAATACTGCACGTCACAATGTTTCCAGCTTCCGAGCGCTTGACTGGAAATCATATTTTTTAAATCTGAACAATGGTGCAATACTGGTCGATATTGCTTCAAGAGCCTTGCACTATTGGTCAGAAGATGAAGCCATCTATAAACTTTTCCCTTCCAGCGTTCCATTAAGTGAAGAATTAACCAGACGCGGAACAACACAAATTACGCAAAAAATTATTGGCCCAAGTTGGCGACCAACGCCCTCTATGCTGAAGCGCAATCCAGAATGGCCGGCGTTCATAGGCCCAGGGCCAGACAATCCACTTGGAACCCACGCACTTTATCTTGGCTGGGAATTTTATCGCATTCATGGTACTCACGACACGCGAAAAATTGGTCGTCGATCATCGAACGGCTGCATAGGGCTCTACAACCGACATATAGCTGAACTATTCGATCTATCTAAAGTAGGGACTCAAGTGTTGCTAATTTGACGACGCCATGTCTATTTCGGATTAAATCTTTATTGCAAACCTTAACTATAGTGTAGTATCAGTTACCGACTGTAATGAGACCTTGCCTATATAAATACCTATAATTATGTCAAAAATAAGGAAGAAAAATGAAGAAACTCGCTCTTGCCGTAACGTTTGCAGCTCTGGCAAGCACAGCAAATGCCGGTGGTATGGAAGAACCAGTGGTAACACCAGAAGTCATGGTCGAAGAAGTAACAGCAGTATCATCCACGGGTAATTTTATTATTCCATTTTTGGCACTTATTTTTATCGCCGCTGCTATTTCAAACTAGTGTGATTTTTAATATTCAGAAAGATAATTAAAAAACTGGCCCCTAATTTTAGGCCAGTTTTACTTTAATATTCGATCAGTAGATAGAATAGGGCAAGTTCAGCAAGATATTTTTGATCAATAAGTCCAAGAATGCTAAAAGCTGGCTTTAGGTGCAAGCATGATCTGCAGCTTCATTTCTAAGTTTTTGATTTCTACCGGCTTGCAGATATAGTCATCCATGCCGTACGCAAAACACTTATCAGCATCTCCTTTTAAGACGTTCGCCGTAATCGCAATTATTGGTGTTCGACCAGAATTTGTTTCTGCTTCCCGAATTCTAACCATAGAGGCCATTTCAAAACCATCTACCAGCGGCATTTGACAATCACATAAAATAATATCGTATCCACCAGTGGCCCATTTATCAAAGCCGTCCTTCCCGTTTTTAGCAAAATCCGTCTTATAGCCAATGACTTCTAGCTGTCGTGACAAGACGATGCGATTAATCTCATTATCTTCAACCAACAAAATCTTTTTTTCACTCTGTATGGTGATTTTGCTGTCTAAAGCGACGGTATTTAGTATTGCTTGTTCGCTTTGAGTATCTGGGACGCAGCGACCACTGAGAACACCAAGAGCTTTTTTTAATTCTGACATAAGTATTGGAAACATTTGGATGAGAAAAACATCTGGCATTAATTGTCCCATACGATCCGACCGCTTAGGTGACAGCAGAATGAATTTTGCACCCTTGACTTCGTTACGAAGTTTTTTCTGCCAAATCTCAAATGTGGTTTGCTGATATGGCTGTAAAATAAAGATTATTTCGCAATTTTTCTGAGGAGAATAGTTGTCGAGTGTTTTGGAAACTCTGGTCTCACAAACTCGCAAACCCATTGACTTGAGGGGCTCAGTCATTTTCCAATCATCAAATCCACCTTCCTCCGTCAACCATTCGACGTTTAGCTGACTTAAATCAATACTTTCAACATCACTCTCAGCTTCTGGCAGACAGAGCCTGATAGTCACTTTCGTACCACACCCCTCTTTACTTTCAGTGGAGATCTGCCCATTCATTTCCTCAACAAGCTTCTGAGTAATCAACATTGCCATTCCAGTGCCACCAACCCTCTGTGTGCTCGACGATTCACCTTGCAAGAATGGTTGATATAAACCTTTAAGCACATCCTTTGACATGCCAATGCCCTGGTCTTGAATTTTGAAGACCACGAAAGCATTTTCCTCTTTCTCAACAGAGAAATATACCACGCTGCTCCGTCCAGTTAGATCAGCATTAGAGTATTTGATCGCGTTGCTAAGGACATTCAGTAAAATCTGTCTTAGTCGACCTGCATCAGCAAGCACCCATCTCGGTAATTCTGGATCGATTGACATAACTAATTTAACGTCCAGATCGTCTGAGACAGCCTGCTTGGTAATCGCCACACCCTCGATCAAGGACTGAAGGTCAGTTTTGGATGTGTCTATGACCATTTTGCCAGCATCTATCTTGCTGACATCAAGAATATCATCTATAATCTGCAACAGTGAAAAGGTCGAATTCCGAATTATTGCCACCATCTTTTTTTGTTCTTGAGAAGTGTCTAACCTATCAAGAACTTCGACCATCCCGATAATCCCATTCATCGGCGTACGGATTTCATGGCTCATATTAGCTAAAAATTCGCCTTTGGCTCTAGCCGCATTTTCAGATTTAACGCGGGCCAGATAAAGTCCTCTTGTGGTTTCAGAGGTCAACCGCGTGAGATAGTAGAGCTCAGCAATCAAAAGCACTGTCACTGTCAACCGCAAGCAAAAATTTACAGCCCCAATATTAAGCTCTGAATTGAGCAGCGACACACCAAATAAAATATTAGCTGTTCCACTCAGATCGTAGCTAACGACAAAAAGCCATGAGCTTAGGGGTATCACAAAAAAGACAAGAAGGATCGCCCGCTCAAATTTCCAGGAAAACGCCAAAAATGGCAGCGCCATGATTGGAAGGAACAACAAATCTACATCGGTTTTTGGCACCGTAAAGATAAGGCCAATCACAATAGATATGTTGGCGCTTAAAAGCAAGACAGACCGGGCAAGAAAATAAAGCCTCAATTTAAACAAAGACATATTTATCAGGTAAATAAATGCCATTATGCCAGAGATAAACGTTCCAGAGCGATCACCAAAAAACCACAATGTGGCAACACATGTTAAAGCTAAATTAAAGATCAGAAATACGGAAACTCGGCTCACATTCAGCTGACTTTCCAGATCAATTTCTCTAATTATCAAACGCTGTTTTTGAGACATTGCAATTCAAACTATAATAAATCATCTTTAGGTAAACAATTCGTTTACTAACCTAGCGACAACAAAATACAGATACAACATCCAAGAACTGTTTGCATCGACGATTGATAGCAAGCTGCAGTAAATTCAGGCTGAATTGTGCTTGCACATAGGCGAAGTTCACGACAAAACTGAACACGGAAAACTCGGGGATAGATTGTATGCAAACTGCTCTTATAGTAATTGATGTTCAAAATGATTTTTGCCCCGGTGGTGCCTTGGCAGTGAGCAATGGCGACAGCATAATTGCGCTCATAAATGCAAAAATGAATGATTACGATACTATTGCATTAACTCAGGATTGGCATCCAGCGGGTCATTCTTCTTTTGCAAGTTCGCAAGGGGG
>JAQWKM010000091.1 GCA_029247845.1 Paracoccaceae bacterium
ATACAAACTTGCAGAAGTTATCTGAACCTCGCAGTTTAAGACGCCGTTCAACCAAAAGACTATTCTGGTTCAAGAAAATAGCTTTGACCCGAATGACTATGGCTATCAGTTTTGTAGTTGGATTTCTGTTATTGCCCAAGACACGCCAGATGTGTCGCCAGCCGACTTAGAGGCTTGGTCGATTGACCTTGGCGAAAAAGCTAGGAATGGGGAATATTATTTTTCAATTAGAGTGATGTCTGTAATAGCCCACAACCTACTACACACTGATTGATCACCTCTGCAGCTTCAGCAGAGTTGTCCTAGGATGGCTGACCGGATGAAATATAAGACGTTTTCACGATCGTATAGAACTCGGCCACATAACTTCCCTGTTCGCGCGGTCCGTAAGAGCTGTCTCCGCGTCCGCCAAATGGCACATGTTAATCGGTACCGGCCGTGGGCAAGTTAACCATAACGCAACCCGTTTTTGCATTTCTGCGGAAATGCGTTGCGCGGGCCAGGTTGATTGTCACAATACCAGAGGTCAGACCGAAGTTTGTATCGTTCACCACATGCAAAGCTTCGTCATAACCCGCAACGGGAATTACACAGGCCAAGGGCGCAAACATATCTTCGCGATTGATGCGCATAACATTGTTGGTTCCCACAAAAACGCCTGACATCATATAATATCTATCCGTCACCATTTCGAGGCGCTCTCCACCACATAAATGCTCTGCGCCTTCTTTCGCAGCAAGATCAACATAAGCCATATTTTCAGACAATTTCTGTTCGGACACCACTGGCCCAATTTGTGTTCCCACTTCCAGTGCATGACCGACTTTCATCGCCGTGGCACGAGCAACAAGCTTGTCTACAAACTGGTCGTGCACACCCTAATGCACAATAAGACGCAGGGACGCTGTACATTTTTGGCCGGAGCCCCCAAACTCCCCACCTAGTGCGAGGGAAACCGCCAGATCAATATCCGCGTCATCCATTACGGAAAACGCATTTTTTGATCCCATTTCCATCTGAACGCGCGTCAGGTTTTGAACTGCTGCAGAGGCAATTCCTTTTACGACCTCATCCACCCGGTAAAGCTAATCGCATCCACCTTGGGGCTTTCAACAATCCTTTGTCCAACACTGCGCCCAGCGCCCATCACAAGCGAGATAAGCCCCTTTAATCCTTTTGATGCAAATACTGTGCATTTTTTGTAAATGACCGTGGGCGTATAACGAGTCAATCCAAATAAAGACAGATTTCCAGCTTAGACTATGCAAAACCTAAATTGGTCTGAACATCCTGTCAGACAAGATGGGTTAAATCGTTGTTATAATCCGTCGAATTCGCACACCGTATGGACAGACATGTCCAACTGTTCCAGCTTTTTACGGCCCCCTAAATCCGGCAAATCGATGATAAAAGCACATCCAATAATCCGACTACCGAGTTTTTCTAAAAGTTTAATCCCAGCCTCCGCAGTACCGCCTGTGGCCAATAAATCATCGACCAGTAGTACCCGCTCACCCGCTTCAATTGCGTCATCATGCATCTCCATGATCGCTTCCCCATATTCGAGCGTGTATTGCTGGCTTATGGTTGCGCCGGGCAGCTTGCCTTTCTTTCGGATTGGCACAAAGCCAGTTGCAAGTTGATGGGCGATCGCACCACCAAGAATGAAGCCACGCGCTTCTAAACCAACAACTTTATCAATCTGCTCGCCCGCATAAGGATGTAACATCTGATCCACAGCCATGCGAAACCCACGGGGGTCCGAAAACAGGGTGGTAACATCGCGAAACAAGATCCCCTCATGAGGAAAATCAACAATCGTACGGATATAATCTTTGACGGCCTTCATCTCTGTGCCCTTTAATCTAAAATCAAGTTTTGCTACCATAGGCTAGAAGTTCGCTACAAGCTAAATAAAATGGCTATCAATTCATGATGCTAAACCTATCGTTCCGCGCTAGACGTCGACTATCCAATTGCATCGCTGCACCTTTAACAAGAAAGAAAAGTTCGTCCGCCGAAGGCTTCTCCTTCATGACAGCGTGCAGATGAGGATGCGCTTCAGTCAACTAACAGAATTTTCTACGAGGCCAAGCCTATCTCCTTTGTCAACCGTCTTACCTATCTACACAAAAACTCCATTTTCAAAGCTTCAGGCATAATACCACCGGCGCGCACGCCAAATTATCCCAGATGCTTGATATTAAGAGCAGAGCGCTACGCAGAAACATCGGTATGGTGACTGTAGCTCTTATGTTACACTCTCTGACTCACAAAGTAGGTGGCATCGTTAAACGGCGATGCGAGTTCTACCCAATCCCCCGTCGATACTTTTCGGAACAGTAAAATAGTGGTAAGATAATTTGAGTTATGTAGCTGCTGATAAAATCTTAAGAAAATATGCTTCTTATCCAGAAAATGATACAGGCACTCAGAACTAAAAAACATCCAACTATGAGATTACGTCCAAACGCCCAAAAAGACGCCAGCAGCGAATAGAAGAAACCTATGACAAAAAAAAATCACGTCTTAATATACGACCCTTGAGCGCGGTTCTTATGGCTTTGTCCAGTTCGACAAAAGTGCGGATCAGGCTGTTGCGGCGTTCTTATACTACCGAGCGAGGACTGTTCACACTACGCCCGGTTCGGTTCCTTATATAAGAGCCGAACCGTTTGGGCTTAAAAACACAACTATAGCGCAAATTAGTGGGGTGAAGTTGCCTATTGGGGTTTCCAAACTAACTTTATAACAATAGACACAAATGACAATTTTCCCTAATCATTGGAACCTTTTATGAAACGCGCCCTTCTCGGCTCATTTGCCAATATGACAATGCCCGAATTAAGCCTGATGAACGATGAAGGATTCACGACAGCTAGACTACGGACAGAAATATTGTCCGGACTTACTGTTGCTTTAGCGCTTGTGCCCGAAGCTGTTGCTTTTGCTATTGTTGCCGGAGTAGATGCGCTTGTGGGTCTTTATGCAGCTTTTCTAGTTGGAGTAATCACGGCATTCATTGGAGGCCGACCCGGGATGATTTCTGGGGCAACGGGTGCTTTGGCCGTCGTGATGGTTGCCTTGGTTGCCGAACACGGTGTTGAATACCTTTTTGCGACTGTTGTTTTGATGGGTATACTACAAATCCTCGCAGGCATTATGCATATGGGACGTTTCATCAGGCTTGTCCCTCATCCAGTCATGCTCGGGTTTGTAAACGGTCTAGCAATTGTAATTTTTTTATCGCAAATGACACAGTTCAAAGTGCCAGGCACCGCGGAAATATCAGGACATGGATCAACTGGAGGTCTGTGGCTCAGCGGATCACCACTAGTTATAATGCTTGGGCTAGTAGCTCTGACAATGGCAATAATTTACATAACGCCAAGGATAACCAAAGTTTTACCTGCCCCACTGGCAGGTATCGGAATAGTAGCAGCAATTGTAATTGGTTTCGGGCTTGAAGTACCACGTGTAGGCGACATGGGATCAATCCAAGGGGGATTGCCACAGTTTCACGTCCCGCTGGTTTCCCTAACCTGGAATGCCTTTTGGATAATTTTACCCTACTCTATTATCCTTGCTTCCATTGGACTGATTGAAAGCCTCTTGACACTAAACCTCGTAGGCGAAATGACCGCCAAACGGGGAGGCGCAAGCCAGGAATGTGTAGCACAAGGCATAGCAAACACAGTCACAGGATTCTTTGGAGGAATGGGTGGGTGCGCAATGATTGGCCAATCTGTTATCAATGTTAAATCAGGTGGGCGAACACGTATAGCAGGTATCAGCTCTGCTTTATTTTTGCTGATGTTTATATTGTTCGGCTCTTCAATAATTGAACAAATTCCACTGGCTGCACTGGTTGGAGTGATGTTCATGGTAGTAATCGGCACATTTGCATGGAATTCACTAACAATTCTACGCAAAGTACCAGTAACAGATGCGTTCGTAGCGCTGTTAGTCACAGTTGTAACTGTAGAATTCAATCTTGGCGTCGCAGTTATCGTCGGCGTGATCGTCTCTGCACTGGCTTACGCTTGGAATAATGCTACACGAATTCACGCCCATGTCGACCAACCTGACGCACAAACCAAATCCTACATCATCCAAGGCCCATTATTTTTTGGCTCGTCCGCAGGGTTCAGTGAACTGTTTACACCGCAAGAGGACCCAGAGACCGTGATCGTTGATTTCGCCGACAGCCGCGTCGTAGATCAATCAGCACTACAGGCAATCGAAGCTGTGGCAGCAAAATATGAAGCGGCTGGTAAACGCATCCAGTTACGCCATTTAAGCCGCGACTGTCACAAGCTCTTGACGAAAGCCGGTCATTTGATGGTCGATAGTGACGATGATCCAGATTATGCGCTTGCAGTGAATTACAATGTTCGTACGGGAATTTTAGACGCGAGCCATTGAGACCTTTTCCGGAGATCTGCATAACTTGTAAGGATTCTACGAAACGCCATCTTTAAGGTATTTCATATCAGTAAGCACTACTTGCAGCGCCAGAGGCTTCCGCAAGAGGCTCTTTCTCTCGTTCACTGTAATCACACCATCTTATTTGGACTGGAACGCTCATTAGCATGGTAAAGCTTTGACTAAACGCAATTATGTGCCTTTTAACAAAACCTTTACTGGATACAGTTCTTCGCCGATCATCCAATGATATCGTATTACCGCATAATTCTGAAAACGCCATGGTGACTTGAGGAAAACCGGCCACCTTTTCGAATCATACAACCGGATTTATAGGGATATACCTGCCAGCATGTTCCAAGTTATAAGAATAATATCGCCCAAGATTGGCCTTGGATTTACCTGTCACAGAACAGGTCTACTTAATTCCAACATCTTTTACCAAAGCTTCTGAATGCCGCTTTAGATAATTTCCACTTCCGACCATCCATCTTTTATCTAGTTTACCAATTACTTTATTCAAATTTCAATTTTGCAAACATCGTTTATTTGAGGCATTGTCATAGACAAATTCAGGTTTTGCTACGGCACATTTAGGACCAGATTAAATATATATTTGTATTTTCCCTGCATAACTATGTTTTTGTTTCTCAAAATTTTGTGACTTATTTTTAATTGATATCTTGAATATTTAATAGGCTTTGAGCCATAGAAGCATATGGCTAAACTCTATTTTCAATACTCCACAATGAACGCTGGTAAATCTACAGTGTTGTTGCAAGCATCGCATAATTATCACGAGCGCGGTATGCAAACATATCTGCTGACCGCCCAGTTCGATAATCGTGCTGGGAATGGTAAAATCGGATCGCGGATAGGGATCGCAAAAAAGGCAGACACTTTTGCTGCTGGCGATAACCTTTTTGAGAAAATCAAAAAACGACTGTCTATCGCAGATATTGCGTGTGTCTTCATTGATGAGGCCCAGTTTTTGGATGCTGAGCAGGTCTGGCAATTGGCCCGCGCTGTAGATGACCTACACGTCCCGGTCATGTGTTATGGCCTAAGAGTCGACTTTATGGGAAAACTCTTTCCCGGTTCCGCTGCACTCTTGGCCCTGTCCGATGAGATGCGCGAAATTCGCACAATATGCCATTGCGGAAAAAAAGCGACGATGGTGGTCCGACAAGACGACAAAGGCAACACACTGACCGACGGCGCACAGGTGCAGATCGGTGGAAACGAAACTTATGTATCACTGTGTCGACTTCACTGGCGCAAAGCCGTCAAAGACCCGCTCATACCAAATTCATAGGGCTCCGACCCTCGATAAAATCTTGAATATTTTTCAAGGCTATATCGCCCATCCCAGTCCTAACCTCTAAAGAGGCTGTCCCAAGATGCGGAAGAAGGGTCACATTTTCTAACTGCACCAAAGCATCGGGGACGACGGGTTCAAGTTCGTAGACGTCTAAGCCCGCTCCTCCTATTTGGCCCGTTTGCAGAGCTGCGATCAAGGCTGCTTCGTCAACCACATCTCCTCGGGAAATATTCACAAAAATACTATGCGAGGGCATCGAGGCAAACAGGTCTTGACCGACAAGATGTTTGGTCGTTGCTCCACCAGGAACTGCCGCAACAACAAAATCCGCATGTGCAACCGCCTCTTTTACACTTAGCAACTGTGTAGCTGGAAAATCCATTTGTTTTTCTGACCGACTGGCATAAACCACTTGCATGCCAAAGCCAAAATGGCACCGCCGTGCGATTGCCTCACCAATTCGCCCCATTCCAATGATAGCAACTGTTTTACCGCTCATGTGTAAACCTAGCATTTGGGTTGGATGCCATCCCTGCCACTGACCTGCACGCAACAGTCGCTCACCTTCCCCTGCGCGCCTTGCGGTCATCAACATCAGTGTTAATGCAATATCCGCTGTGGCATCTGTAACGGCGCCGGGCGTGTTTGAGACTAAGATCCCCCGGCTTTTCGCAGCGTTCACATCTATATGATTATAGCCCACTCCAAAATTTGCCAAAAGCTTGCACTTAGGTGTTTCAATTTTCTTGAAAATCTCTTGTGAAAATAAATCACCAAGTGTCGGCAGAACAATATCATAGTCGCGCAAGGCCAACAGCATTTCGCCTTAACTTAACGGCGTAGTTCGGGCACGCGCACTGACATCCCCAAGAGTTTCAGCCTTTTGCATGACGCTCACAGGAAGCGGCCGTGTAATAAGAATTTTATTCAATACATTTTCTCCCCATTATCCACCCAAGCATCCGGCCCGATTAATATAATCCCACCCTCAGGATCACTTAGCCCCAATACAAGAACTTCAGACATAAATTTTCCGATCTGGCGCGGTGTAAAATTCACGACAGCCATCACTTGCTTCCCAACCAACATCTCCGGATTATAGTATTTTGTAATTTGCGCTGAGCTCTTTTTTTCTCCAATTTTGGGTCCAAAACTGATCCAAAGTTTGATCGCCGGATTGTGCGCCTCTGGGTAGGGTTCAGCACGCAAAACCTCGCCCACTCGAATGTCGACATTCAGAAAATAATCAAAGGAAATTTCAGCCACTTGAAAGCTCCCGCGAGCGATCCGTAGCTTTGGCCACAGTTGCACTCAACAAAGGGGCTAGCCCATCTTTGGGATGCATCAAAACTTCCAAACCGGCCTGTGTTGTCCCATTTGGGCTGGTCACATTGATCCGTAATTGTTCGGGCGTTTCATGGGATTGCGCTGCAAGTGATCCTGCCCCAGCAACCGTCGCTTTAGCGAGTTGCATAGCCAATTCTTCTGGCAATCCCTGAGCCTGTCCCGCTGAGGCCAGAGCATCTACCATAAAAAACACATATGCAGGCCCCGACCCCGAAACCCCCGTGACAGCATCCATTTGTGATTCTGTTTCCAACCTGACCGTTTGACCAATTGCCCCAAGCAAATCTTGGCAGAGTTGCAAATCATCAGCACCGGTAGCATCATTGCCGATGAGCGCCGTGATGCCTTGTCCGATCGCTGCTGGTGTGTTGGGCATTGCACGTACAATTAAAGCGCCTTTTCCCAAAATATTTTCGTAAGCATCAATTGAAATACCCGCAGCAACAGACAGAAAAATTGTTGAACCACTGGCATAACCGGTAAGCCGAGGCAGAGCCTGCCGCATCATCTGCGGTTTAACCGCAATAAGTGCCAAAGCAGCATGATCTCGCAGATCTTCGTTCAAATGTATATTGAGGGATTTGAGCCATTCTGACGGATTTGGCTCTATGATCCAGATATTTACTGGGTCAATACCTTGGTCCAGCCATCCTGCCAGCATGGCGGACCCCATCTTGCCGCACCCAAGCAGCACGAGACCATCTTGCAAACGATCGTTTATATCCATTAGATCCTCCGGACTGGCAAAGTGCCACTCTCTTCAGAGACTGATCTTACGCACGACCATACGCCTCTGCAATGGCAACCTGCAGCGCACTCTTTGGGGATTGTTCGCCGTACACCACAAGTTGCAAGGCAGGGTAGTATCGCTCTGAGGATGAAACTGCATTTGAGATCAAAGTATCAATTTGTTCTGCACTGGCATATTGCCCACCTGACAGGACTAGACCATAGCGATAGACCATTAAACTTTGTTCTTTCCAGAAGGTGAATGCGCCTGCCCAACATTGATCATTTACTAAGTTCAGAAGTTCAAAAAGCCGGGGCAGCTGGTCTGCCGGCGGTTCCATTTCAAACGTGCAAATCATTCTTAAAGTTTCGTCAAAATCAGACCATGCCAATGTGATCGAGTAAGATCGCCACTGGCCTTCCACGGCCATTGCTATCTGATCATCAGCGACGCGGTCAAAATCCCATTTATATTGTTCGGCAAGTGTTTCAACTATGTCGATAGGATGAAGATCTTCTGCAAGATCAAATTCATTGAGTGCCATTTCGGTCACCTCTTATATAGCATGAAGCCATTCTTATGCCCCTAATGCTTGCTGCCTGCTCTACAGAGTGTGGAATTCAGCCATACTCTACCACATAGGGTGGTCTCGTTTCATGGCTCTGTAAAGCAAAATTTGCCCAATGTGCACAATAAGTTGTGGATAAAACGGCTCAAGTCGCAAAATAAGGCTTTTGAAGCCTGCAAGAGCAGTAATTTTATAAGATATATTTTATAAATAGTTTAACCGCGGGCCGTTGAGCTTATTTGTTACCTTCAAGCGCTTCGATGCGCGCCATAAGAGCACCATTTTCTTCACGGGCCTTTTGCGCCATGGCGCGCACTGCATCAAACTCTTCTCGTGTCACAAAATCTCGATCGGCAAGCCAGCGATCTAAAATTGATTTTGCTGCTGTTTCGGCTTCTTCTCTGGCACCTTGCGCAACACCCATCGCGTTCGTCATAAGTTGCGAAATATCATCCAGCACTTTGTTTCTGTTTTGCATCTAGCGCTCCCGTGTTACACTACTCCAGTATATGATAGTTGAACTTAAAATCTCAAGCGATACTTGGCAAATTAAGCTGAGGCAGATAGACACGGTACAAACCAATGCTCATTTTTCCTGACATATCCCCGGCCCTGTTCTCAATTGACATAGCCGGATTTGAGTTTGCGATTAGATGGTATGCCCTCGCTTATATCATTGGCATCCTACTCGGCTGGCGGCTTGCCATACTTGCAACCCGTCGTGCGGCGCTCTGGCCAAAAAACCAGCCCCCCATTGAACCGCTGCAAGTCGAAGATCTTTTGACTTGGGTTATCGTAGGCGTGATAGTAGGCGGTAGGCTAGGCTATGTCCTTTTTTACAAACCAGCTTATTTTGCCACACATCCAGCCGAGATTCTGATTCTTTGGAACGGTGGCATGGCATTTCATGGTGGATTGATTGGCGTTATTATTGCGGCCTTTTTGTTCTACCGTCGCAACCTCATTCCCTATCTTTCGGGTGCCGACCTTCTTGCGTTATGCACACCCATGGGCCTGTTGCTTGGCCGATCCGCAAACTTTATAAATGCAGAACTTTGGGGGCGAGCAACAGATTTACCATGGGGCATAGCTTTTCCAGGCGAAGCTGCACAGGCTTGTGGTCAAATCACTGGCCTTTGCGCCCGCCATCCCTCTCAGCTTTATGAAGCCTTTTTAGAAGGTTTTGTTCTTCTGACCTTGCTAATCTATATGAGCTTTTATAGGAAAGCCCTCACACAGCCCGGCCTGATTACAGGAACCTTTTTCGCCGGCTATGGAACCGCACGCTACGTTGTTGAATTCGCCCGTCAACCGGATTTACATTTTCAGTCTGTAGAAAATCCAATTGGATATGTGTTTTATTCAGAAAATTTCGGCATCACCATGGGGCAGATTTTATCTCTGCCGATGATCTTTGTTGGTCTGGCTTTAGTAATCAACACATTCCACCGGCCAGCCCATTGAGCGCCATAAAGAGAATCTTACGTAAGCGGGTCAATGATACGGGCGGTTTGTCAATTGCGCAATACATGGAAGTCTGTTTGTTTGAGCCCGAGCATGGATACTACCTAACGCAACACATTTTTGGCACGAAAGGTGATTTTGTAACGTCCCCTGAAATCAGTCAACTGTTTGGCGAGATCATTGGTCTTTGGCTTGCTCAATGCTGGATCGAACAAGACCGACCCAAACCTTTTACTCTTTTAGAACTCGGTCCAGGGCGCGGAACACTAATGGGGGATATCTTCCGCGCAACCGCCAAAGTAGCCGGTTTTCATGAGGGCATGCAGATCGTTTTGGTCGAAACGTCCGAGCAACTGCGAAGCCTGCAAAAACAAACGCTTCACAATGCGAAAGTCTCTTGGATAGACAATATAACCCAATTGCCGGAGCAACCCGTTTTCTTTGTTGCAAACGAGTTTTTTGATGCTCTTCCTGTACATCAATTTAAACGACAAAACGACAAATGGTTTGAACGGCAAGTCATATTCCAAGAGAACGATCTTTGCATTGAGACGTGTACGCATGCCTCGGATCTGGACCAATTACAAAAACGTCTTATAGACACGTCTGATGGCGATATTGTCGAGATAAACTTGGTGGGCGAAAAAGTGGCCTTTGCTTTGGGTCAACATATC
>JAQWKM010000093.1 GCA_029247845.1 Paracoccaceae bacterium
TTAACATAGAGCACCAATGCATAGGCCGTAGCAGACAAAACGCCACCCGTAAAACCAAGCAGGCATGTTTTTATTGATATCATACGTATCCGCGACCAGTGAGTTTTAAAGATAAATAGGACGACAAAGGCTTCGGCTGTAAATAACCAGCCGACATAGCCCATTATGCTGTCAGACAGCCGTACCCCAATCCCGTCTACCAACGAATAGCCCGCAACAATGGCTGCAACAATGACTGCGGCAATAATTGATATTTTTGGCAGTCCGGTTGTGAAAATGCCTTGTGATAGGACCATCACACCCCCTGAGACTGTAAAAATACCGAGCCATGCCAATGCAGGAAGGCTTTCACCGATCCAAAGTTGTGCTCCTAGTGCCACTAAGACAGGTGCTAAGCCACGGGTGATAGGATAAACAAGGCTGAGATCCCCCATACGGTAGGCCAGGTTTAAAAAATAATAATAGCCCCAATGGATCAGGGTTGAGGCAATGATATAGGGTACGGCAGACCAGCCTGGTAAGGGAGCCAATGCGGTAATGGCGATGCCTGGCACCACATGGCCCATTGCGATCAACCCCAGCACAATTGTTTTTTCGGCTGAGCCTTTGACCAAAGCATTCCAGAATGCATGCAAAAAGGCAGCGGCCAAAACAATTAATACCAGAGATACACTCATCAGGTCTCACAGAGGGCGATTGCAGTGGGCGAACAGCCTGACAAAGCTGCAACTACACAATAATCAAAAAGTCCTCTGTAAGATAAACCGCGCATTAAAGTGCTTAACGTGGCCAAGGTAGGGAATAGGTTTTCACATTTGTGAAGAACTTCATAGCTTCCAATACGCCTTCCTTAACGCCATTGCCACTGTCTTTTATACCGCCAAAGGGCGACATTTCAATCCTGTAGCCGGGTTGTTCCCAGATGTTGCAGGTACCCACGTCCAGCCCATTGATAAAGGCCGTTGCGCGGTGCAGGTCATTGGTGCAGACTCCCGACGACAAGCCAAATTCGGTGCTATTCGAGATGCGCATAACTTCGGCGTCGTCATCGGGTACACGGACAATCGGCACAATCGGGCCAAAAGTCTCTTCCATCACTAGTTCGCTGCCATGTGGTACTTTGTCAATTACAATCGGCGGCAGCAAAGCGCCTTTGCGACTTGGATGATAAAGGATTTCTGCACCTTGTCGTTCAGCGTCTAACACCCTGTTTTCAAACAGCTCAGCAGCTTGAGAATGGATGACACAGCCCAGTTGCGTGTCAGGATCCATCGGGTCACCAAAGCGGATAGCCTTTGCCTTTTCAAGCACAAGTGGTACAAAGCGATTGGCCACGGATTCCTGCACCAAAATCCGTTTGACAGCGGTGCAGCGCTGGCCCGAATTACCGGTCGCACCCGCAACAGCGATTGTGGCAGCCTTTTCCAAATCGGCATCAGTTAGATCGTTGAGAATGATCAACGGATCATTACCTCCCAGTTCCAGTGCGGTGCGTTTGTAACCGGCTTTTGATGCAATAAGCTTACCCACAGGCACGCCACCGGTAAAAGTGATGATATCAATCTGATCATTGACAATCATCTCTTCACCGATTTCCTGTGGCCAGCCGGTCACGATTTGAAACATCTCTGGTGGAAGCCCGGCATCATACAAGATATCTGCCAGCGCGATTGCGGTCAGCGGAGTCAATTCGGTTGGTTTGCAGACAACACAATTGTTGGTTGCAATTGCCGGCGCAATCTTGTGGCTCACCATATTCAGCGGATGATTGAACGGGGTGATCGCTGAGATCACGCCAACCGGTTCCCGTTTGGTAAAGATTTTACGATCCTTACCTTGCGGGGTCAGGTCGCAAGAAAAAACCTGACCGTCGTCTAAAATCGCCAACTGACCCGCGAGCGTAAACACATCATAGGCCCGTCCAGTTTCATACAGCGCATGCTGCTGACAGATGCCCAGCTCCAAGGTTAACCAATAGGCCAGTTCCTCGCGGCGTTCGCCGATCAACTCACCGGCGCGGAACAGTATCTGCTGACGCTCATAGCGGGTTAATGTCGATTTGTATGAGGCTGCAATATCAAACGCTTTGCGCGCGTGCTCTGTCGTGCCTGCCGGCACTGTGCCGATCACCTGATCGGTATAGGGATAGCGGACTTCGACAACCGCATCGGTAAAGACTGTCTCACCGCCGATGCGCATGCCTTCGTGACGAATTTTTATATCTTGTGTCATGGTGTGTGGGCTTTCCGTAATTAAAGGGCGGCTGCAGTGGTTGCATAGAAGAACGCGTCAAAATTGCGCAACACGGGCTGGCTTGGCAGATCAAGCACCCGATTGGCGATAAAGGGAACTTCTTGTTCGGTCAGACCGCCGTGGCTGCGCAGCGGCACATCGAGGGCAGCAAGGTCATTGCGGTGTTCAGAGGTGCCGATGGTCATGTTTTCCCCTGAGACCATAACGATGTCGCCAATACGGTCGGCTGGCAGCTCAAAGCGGTCCACCGCCTGTGCTTTGGTAAACACGTCGGTGATACCGGCTGTGGCCTGCAGTTTTGCAACGATATCGGCGATATCAGCCGTTTCGGGCAGATAGGCGGTGGCAAAAGATCCCAGCGCGCCATGATGCACAACATAAGGATCTGTGATTGGCAGAATAACCCTTGCTGCGGCGTCTCCCAGCCAATCGTCCAATAGATCTTGTACATAGACAACCGCCGGTGATCCATCCGGCAGATGCTTGGGCTTCATACCGTGATCGGCGGTGACGATAATGGCAGCGCCCATTGCGTCAAGCTGATGCAGGTAAGTGTCGAATACTTGGTAAAACGATTTAGCCTCAGCGTCGTTGGGGGAATATTTATGCTGGATATAATCGGTTGTAGTTAGATACATAACGTCTGGCGACCATTCCTGCATCAGCTTGACACCGGCGGCGAAGACAAATTCAGATAGCTGTGCCGAATAGACGTTGGGTTGCGGCATACCTAGCCAGTCCGCCGCTGCGTCTTGACCGTGCTCAGTAAGAGTTGAGCTGGCGGATTTTTCGGCTGAAAAACACCGTGCTCGATCCTCGTCAAACGCCATGCCGGATCCCAAAAGCGCGCGCAGTTTATCTTTAGCCGTCACAATCGCCACTTTGGCACCGGCTTCATAGAAATTTTGAAAAATAGTTGGTGCGCGCAAGAAACGCACATCATTCATCATAACCTCTTCGCCGGTGTCTGGATCAAAAAGGAAGTTACCGCAGATACCATGTACACTGGGGGGGCGGCCGGTTGCGATCGACAAGTTGTTGGGATTGGTAAACGACGGGATGACTGAATGTGCCAGACGATCAGTTCCGTTCTCGCGCATGTACTTGAGCGTGGGCATCAATCCATCGGCGATGGCCGCATCCAGATAGGCCGGTTCACATCCGTCAAGGCAGATTGTAATTGCTGCTGTTTTGGGGATCGGATAACTGCGTCCGTTTGCAACGATTGGCGTTTCATGGTTCATTTTATATTCCTTTAACAAACGGTATCTATCACGCAAGTAAACGCTTGCGTTCTTCTAGCGCAGCAACTGGTGGAGCGCCATCAATCACACCCATTTCATCCAGCGCGTCTTGTGCTGCGGTAACGACCTCGCGCATGATAGCAGTATCCATTTGGCCGATGCAGCCAATTCGAAAGCTATCCAGATCAGTTAGCTTTCCTGGATAAATAATAAAACCCTTTTGCTTCATTAGTACGTAAAAATATTCAAACTCAAATTTTGGATCCGCTGGACAGAAAAACGTAACAATGATTGGCGAAAGCCAGCGATCTTTCAACAGGGTTTCAAAACCCAAGCTGCGCATCCCATCAACGATAACATCTCTGTTTTGGCAGTAACGTGCGCCGCGTGCTGCCACGCCACCCTCTGTTTCGTGCGCGCGTAGCGCTTCGAGAAAAGCAGCGACAACATGGGTTGGCGGGGTGTATCGCCATTGTCCAGTGCGATTCATATGCGTCCATTGCGCTTGCAGGTCAAGGCACAGTGAATGTGAATTTCCTTTGGCAGACTCTAATGCAGCTTTGCGGGCAATAACAAATCCAAATCCGGGAACGCCCTCGATGCATTTATTGGCCGAAGATACCAAGGCCTCAAAGCGTGTTTGGTTTGCGTCAAGCGGAATGGCGCCAAAAGCTGACATGCTGTCGATCAGCAGGGCACGTCCCGCGCCATAGGTGGCTTGTGCAATTTCTTCAATTGGGTTCAGAATGCCAGAACTAGTTTCGCAATGGATAGCCACCACATGGGTAATTGCTAGGTCTTGTGACAGTATCTCGGCAACCTCCTCTCCGCGTGGTGGCAGGTAATCACCCTTGTCCAGAACTACGTGGTCTCGTTTTAAATATTGCAGAGTTTGAACCGAGCGTTTTCCATAAGCACCGTTTGCCAGCACCAAAGCCTTGCCTGACGGCGGAATGAATGTCCCCAACATGGCCTCGACCGAGAAGGATCCGCTGCCTTGCATTGGTACACAATCATACTCATCGCCACCATCATTGATTAGCTCTAAAAGCCGTTGCCGCATCTCTTTTGTCATAACGCGAAAATCATCATCCCAACTGCCCCAGTCACGCAGCATTTGTTCTTTCACTTGGTACGATGTAGTCAAAGGGCCCGGGGTGAGAAGAAAAGGCTCTCCTAGGAGAGGGCGTTGAATTTTGGGCAAGTTGTCATTCATCACTGGACTCCAGCCGAGTTATATCTCGACACGAATACACATTGTCTAGACATATGTAAAATTGCTATTATAGATTAAAGTATAGGTTTTTATTATATGTGGGTCCGATTTTTCAGATGAGTTATAGTCAATTAAGGGCATTTCATTATGTCGCTTTAAAGGGCGGCTTTTCAAGGGCTGCAGAAGCGATGAACATCTCACAGCCGGGGGTGTCCGAACAGGTGCGAAAATTAGAGCAGGATTACGACGTACTTTTGTTTAATCGTGGGCGCAGAGCCATTTCTCTGACGGCGGTGGGCCAAAAATTGTTTCTGTTGACTAAGCGGTTTTTCGAAATTGAACAAGAGATTGAGGAATATATTTCTGAAACTAGAGTCGAAATGGATGGCCGAATACGGATTATCGCGGATTCTGCACATCATGTAACACAGATCCTAACCGAGTTTCGCAAACGTTATCCCAAGGTGCATGTATTGCTTCAATCAGGTAACTCAGAAGATGTGGTTGACAAGCTTCGGTCTTACGATGCTGAGATTGGGGTTATGGGCAGCCTTACCCCAGGGGGCGATATTGAAACACTGGATTTGGGGGCGACAGAGATTATTGCCTTTGCCGCCCAAGGAGTGGTTTCTGCCGGAATAAAACAAATGAATCTTGAAAACTTGGCTCAATATCCCTTGGTATTTCGAGAGGTAGGCTCGAAAACGCGAGAAAAGATTGAGCGCGAGGCGCTTCGGCAAGGGGTTGTCCTGACCCCGATTATCGAAGCTGAAGGACGGGAGGCCATGCGCGAGGTTGTCGCGTCAGGCGCCGGTATCGGATTTGTGTCGAAGGCCGAGTTTGGCGATGATCAACGCCTGGTTCAGATCGCGATAGATGGGGTAGATCTGCATATGAGCGAAACCATCGCCTTTCTGGGCCAACGCGGAGATTTGCGCATTATTCGGGCCTTCATACATGTTGCGCAAGAATGTCTCGATAAATAGCTAACTGGCCCTTGCCAATACTTAGCGTTCTCGCCAAGCTTGAGTACGCTTCAAAAAGCCTTTGGATATGATAAGATGCAGAATTCTCGCTGCTGCATTGGTATAGAAAATCATCATGCCCATCGCAGCTGCTGGAGCGATGTCGCCGGCATCATCCATATTTAGAACTGCAATCGAGGCCAGTGCAGTTTTAGGGGAATACAAAAAAACCACTGCTGAAACTGTTGTCATCGCATTCACAAATAAATAAATTGAGATGTCTAAAATTGTGGGCATGCAAACTGGAATGGTAACCCTTGAGAAAAGTTTGATCGTCGGTTGCTTCAACGAAGCAGATACAGATTCAAATTCGCGATCCATTTGTTTCAAAGCGGTAACTGCGGTGAGATGGGACACTGTGTAAAAATGGGTCACGGTACAGACAACTAGGATCGCCATTGTTCCATAGATTGTGTTGAGCGGGTTATCAGGATTGTTGAAAAAGAAAATATAGGCCAGTCCCAACACCATGCCTGGGATTGCCATTGGAAGCATGGCAAACATTTGAAAAACTGCTCGGCCACCGCGAAAGCCGTTTGACTTGTCCACCAGGTAAGCTCCGAAAAACACAATAGAGGTACCGATTACGGCTGTCAAAAGCGCCAGTTTGATTGAGTTGTAATATGCCCTCCAACCGCCACCATCCATTTTGTCGAACTGATAGTTGTTCAGGCTCAGGCTCAAGTCATATGGCCAGAACTTAATCAGCGCCGCGAACTGACAGATTGCCAGTATTCCGACCACAAACAGGCCAATCACGCTGCAATAGATGAGAAAAATGCTATCTCGTTTCGTACTGGGTGTCGGCGCAAAGGGTACAGATCTCGCCGTTAAAAGTGCTACTTGCTTGCTTTGAACGAGCCGGTCAATTGCAAAGGCAAAAATTGCTGGGATGATTAGTACGACTGATACCACTGCGCCCATTTCAAAGTTCTGTTGTCCGATCACCTGCTTATATATATCGACGGCAAGTACATTGAACTGGCCGCCAATCACTTTTGGAAGGCCAAAATCGGTAATCACCAGATTAAAGACTACGAAAGCTGCGGAAATCAAACCATAGCGCGCGCCAGGGATGGTTACCGTCCAAAATGTGCGCCAAGGAGAGGCTTTTAATGACACTGCGGCCTCATAAAGTCGCGCATCCGAAATCGCCAAAGCCGTTGAAATGATCAAAAACGCATGGGGAAACGTGAAAAATACGGACCCTATGACAATTCCAATAGGGCCGTAAATACTGGCGCCAAACAGCAACCCCTTTAGAATACCTTGCGCCCCAAACAGATAGACCAATGCAATGCCTGGCAGCAGTGAAGGCACAAGAATAGGAGCCATCGCAATCAGCCGAAACATACCTTTGAAACGCATACAACTGCGGTTCAACGCATAGGCAAACCAGAAGGCAAGCGTCACAGTGATTATGGTGCTGATAATCGAGATCAACAGGGAATTTTTTATCGAATTGAACAGGGCTGGGGTCGAAAAGTAATTGACAAAATTGGTAATACCAGTGGATTTAACCGGTCGGAGTTGTACCCTGCGGAATGTATTACTGTCAAGTTCATGCCAATCGGTATCGTCTTTCAATGCCGAGCCGATAAGAAACCGTCCTGCATCATGAAGATTGCGAATTCGGTACATAACCGAACTACGAAAACTGAAATCAGGAAAGAACTTTGTTGCGCCTAAACGACCGCCAGAGCCGGTACTAAGCTCTTCCTTTGGTACGGTATTGTACTGTTGGTTGAGATTAGCCAAAATGAAGGCGGGGGTGTTGAATTGCCCCGCTTCGTCGCTGACTTGAACTTCATATTGTGTCAATTCGATCCGGTAGGTCGAGAAGGATTTGGAAAACATTGCATACAGCGGCAACACCAATGTGATAACCAGATAAAGCGCGATTACAGCCATACCGCCGCGCATTAGGATATCATCTCGGCTGAGTTTTCCTTTGATAATCGGGCCGGCGGGCAACGTGTCTACGTCAGGCTGTGGTACGGTCATGCTTGATCCACTGGTAATGCAAAGGCCAGAAGATGGGCTGCTGGAAGTTCTATAGTTAATATTTGATCACAGCGCAGGCTCAATCTCCGAACGGCATTAATCGAGAGATCCGCTATTATTTCATTGTCATCAAAGGCCTCACTTTGCATTCGACAACGCCAGAACGAGCCAAGAAATTCCATTTCTTTAAGGCGGGCCTCGAACAGATTGCCTTCCTGCGCGGCCTTGGGATCTGGTTCGGTATCACTATGAGGGACAATATCTTCTGGACGTATTGTGATAACAATATCGTCATCCTCAGGAAAGCCATGTTTGTTGCAGGCTAACGTAGTCGTGCCAATCGCCACTTCACGCGCGTTCTTGGCAAATCCACGCAACTGGTTCATTTCGCCAATAAAGTCGGCTACAAAAAGAGTTGCAGGCCTGCAATATACCTCGTTTGGTGTGCCGACTTGCTCAACACTACCATGGTTCATAACCACGATCCGGTCGGCCATAGAGAGAGCCTCTTCCTGATCATGGGTGACCATTACAGTTGTGACGCCAAGCTTTTGCTGAAGGGCCTTAATTTCATGACGTAAATGGACCCGCACCTTAGCATCGAGGGCCGAAAGTGGCTCATCTAGCAGCAACAAACCAGGACTGGTGGCGATAGCCCTTGCCAATGCGATACGTTGTTGTTGGCCGCCTGACAATTGCGCGGGATATTTATAAGCTTGCTCGCTAAGGCCGACAAGTTCCAACAATTCTGCCACCCGTTGGGCTATCTCAAGTTTATCGCGGCCAGTATTTTCAAGCCCGAATGCAATATTTTTCTCGATAGTAAGGTTTGGAAACAGCGCGTAGGATTGGAATACAATACCGTAATCCCGTTCTGAAGGCGGTAAATTTGAGACATCTTTTCCAGCTTGCTCAATCTTACCTTGGGTTTGCAAGTCTAATCCTGCTATAGCGCGTAAAAGCGTGGTTTTTCCACAGCCTGACGGTCCAAGAAAACAAACAAATTCACCCTCTTTGATGCCGAGAGAGACGTCCTTCAATGCCAAAAAGCTACCGAAGGCTTTCCAGATATTTTCAATTTTCAAATAGGCGGTTTCGGGGACTATTTTTTGGCTTTTAGGCTGGTTCACTTAGAGCTTCCTTAATGCAAAACGATAGAGCCTATTACCGGCCTGTGGTTTTATGCGTCCAATACAAGACAGGGCTTGGCGCAAGACTGATCTTTTCGCTGGGCTAGCAATAGACGCAGAGGCGATAAGGCCCCTGCGTCACCTTGTTTATTTAGGGTCTGATTTACCGTCGTACCGGGACTGCCATTCTTTCAGAATTGTCGCCCGGTTGTTAGCCGCAAACTCGAAATCATTCGGTATCATTGCGTCGATCAAACCTTCTGGAAAGAACTCAACTGGCTTTGCAACACCGGGATAGGCAACAACTGCATAGCCCTTGTTATACATCTCATTTGCTTCACGGGTCACAGAAAAGTCGACCAGTTTCTGAGCAGCTTCCAAATGTGCTGTACCTGCAATGATTGCAGTCGCTTCCATTTCCCAGCCGACACCTTCGGATGGAACAATAATTTCTAGTGGCGCGCCCGCAGCTTTGGATTTAGCACCTCGGAAGGCAAAAGAAATTCCAATCGGTATTTCGCCAGCAGCAGCCAGTTTGCAGGGCTTCGATCCCGAATGTGTATAGCGAGCAATATTTTGGTGCAAGTCATCCATATACGACCAGCCACCAGCATTACCAAACATTTGTAGCCAGCTTGATACATCCAAGAAACCGGTGCCCGAAGAGTTTGGGTTTGGCATAATAATATGACCGGCATATTGTGGATCGGTAAGGTCTTTCCACGATGTTGGCGGCGTGAGGCCGGCTTTCCCAGCTTCGACGGTGTTATAGCACACGGCGGCCACCCAGGCATCCATACCGACCCATGCTGGAGGATTATCCCCGTCGACAAATTTGCTGTCCAGGTTTTCGACGCCTGCCGGTTTATAGGCCTCAAGCATGCCATCAGCTTTCAGAAGCAGCAGCGATGTGCCGGCGAGGCCCCAAACGACATCGGCTTGTGGATTGTCACGTTCGGCAAGCAGTTTGGCGGTAATAATTCCCGTTGAATCGCGCACCCAATTGATTGTGATGTCGGGGTGGCTTGCATTAAATGTCTCTGCATATCGGGCCAAGTCTTCGGCCTCAATCGCAGTATAAACGGTCAACTCGGTCTCGGCCATCAAAGACGTGGCAAAGATGGCGCTAGTTGCCAGTGATGTAAGAATTGTCGATCGTAAGTTCATTTTTCTCTCCTATTGCAGTTATTTAAATCTATCTGGATCAAGCAAGATGGCAGTTTGGATCATAGAAAGTTATGTAAACATTTTTATTGATTAATTGATATAGTTTTAAATATATGGTACTATTAATTTAGGTTATAGTGAAGCTAGACAATAGATAAGAGTTGTTATTGGTAATCGCTGTGTTGGGTAACCCCACTCACAAGAACCAAGTTTTAACACAATCGTGCCGCATGTCGCTTAGGAATGTATATCGACACAAAATGGGGTATTTGATCAGCATTTAATTTTAAAAATTGAGGCTTTCGGGGGTGCTATTTCTGGCGAAAAACATATCCTAATTTATATATCCATCATTGTCTAACGCTCTATATTAAAAGAGGTTTTTACTGTTGCTCAAAAGCTATGGTCGGGGTGGATTAACCGACATACAGGCTGTGCGTCGCATAAATGTAAAAAGGCACATGGAAAAACGAACGTCTTAAAAAGTACTCAATACTCTTGACAAGGCTAAACATTCATAAGAACGGTTGGTTAGGTTTGTTATAACCTTTTTTCATCATGGCGGCTATGCATGAATAAATTTGATCTGGCGATTGTGGGGGCAGGGATTATGGGGCTGGCTCATGCGTTCCATGCTGCAAAGGCTGGGTTAAGTGTGGCAGTTTTTGATCGAAACCCCAAAGCGCAGGGCGCGTCAGTGCGTAATTTTGGCATGCTGGCCTTGAATGCACAGGCGCCTGGTGTGCAGTTGTCAGGCGCGCTTAAATCTTTGAAATATTGGCAAGAGATTGCGCCGCAGGCCGGGTTTGAACTGTGTCAATCCGGCTGCATGTTTGTTGAGCGGGCTCCCGAGGAAATGGCAGTTTTGGCAGAGTTTGCGCAAAGTGCAAAAATGGTGGAACATGGCACAAGTCTTTTGACTGCATCAGATTTGGGACGCTATTGTCAAGTACTCAGAGAGGATAGAATCCTTGGTGGATTGTTCAGTGAACAAACTTGGAAGGTGGATCAACGGCAGGCCAGTCGGAAAATCGCCACTTGGTTAAAGCAAAAGTATGATGTCTCCTTTTACTTTTCGACCGATGTTCAAGATGTGTCACTGCCACATATCTCCACCTCAGTGGGTAGTTTCAAGGCTGGTCATATAATCTTATGTAATGGGGATGAGTTTGTGTCGCTGTTTCCAGATGCTTTTGCTAAAAGTGGTGTTACTTCGTGCCAATTGCAGATGATGCGCACGCATCCGCAACCAAGCGGTTGGCGGTTACAGCCCTTCGTGATGGGTGGGTTGAGCATGAGCCGTTACAGCGCCTTTGCCTCCTGTGCTAGCTTGCATGATCTGGTGACGATGCAGGCTGCGCGCTTCAAGCCTTACCTTGATGAGGGTATCCATGTCATCATTGCCCAAGAACCTGATGGAAGCGTCACAATTGGGGATTCCCATGCGTATGAAAATGGGACGGAGCTAGCCCGCTCCAGCAAGATTGACACCTTGATTTTGAAAGAGGCTACTGAAATGGTAATCCTTGCAGATCCCCGCATTGCACAGCGCTGGCTGGGACATTACGCATATTTGCAAAACGCTGGATCTATTATTATTTCACCAGAAGACGGGGTGACAGCCGTAAGCCAGACAAATGGTCAGGGTATGACCCATGGCTTTTCGATTGCCGAGGAGGTCATTTCTAACATAATGCACTAAGAGGGTTAATGCTTTGTTGCAAAATAAGGTGAGGGTATGCCCATCTTGAGCTCGATGTGGGAGCTGGCGGTAATTGACCATAACTATCAATGTCTTTTTGGCAATATTTAAGTTCGTTGGCGTCGTAGTCACCATGGACACGACAAACGGTACAGTCGATCTAATCAAAGTATCTGTTGGGTGCAAAAAATTTTGCAAAACAAAACCCCCAGATCACACCCGAAATAGATTTCAACAAAAGAAACGTTGATCTGCCCAAGATAGTGCCTACTTTGTGATTGATAACAAAGGTGAGAAAAGGTGATTGTGCGGATTTTCACCTTAGTATTCTACTTATGATCGCCCTCCACAACTCACCATCTTTTTTTAAGTTTACGTTTGTAGCGACATTATCGCCATCGATCCATCTCGTCTCTATGCAGCAATCATTTTCAGTGATACGTGGGCTGGCGGTGTGGGCGCCGATGTAGCTCTTGCTAAGTGATGTCAATTATTAAACACATATAGTTAAGTTGTGCGTGCAAACGGATGCATGCTCTCATTTGTTCGAGCGATCGGCCAATAATGCACATCAAGTAGTTGTTTATATTGTATAAAGTTTATAATTAATAATTTTGTTCCTTTTTTTATTCCCTAACTTGAAACTGTTCAGTCACATAAGATAGTCTATCTTTCACTAAGATTTACTTTGGAGGGCTACTGCGGCCCACCACTTCGGTTCAGCTTAAGTTGGTGGAAGTGGGCCCCGCATCTTAGGCGCCCGCGTCTCGGACCACGGCTCTTTGGTACTAGCGTTTCAGGTTCATTGGGCTGGGGTTTCGTTGGTATGAACGCCACCTCTACTCCCGTGCTAATTTCAAGCTAAACCGTGCTGCTGCTCTACTGGAGTGGCGTCAATTTTTGAGCGCATAGATTTAGGCTATTCTGGCAATCTGATGGGTGTTCTCATTCGTCTTACAGCTCCCTCTAGTCTGTTCCATCACCTCTGGCGACGATTAACTTTTGATTTTCAAGTAGGTCTGAAAACTCGACTTCAGGTTCTTTATCGCAAACCACTAAATCATCAGATCTCATAGCTGGCAGGCGCAAAGATGGCATTGGACCGTCAACTCGAAATTTGGAATGGTCGATTGCCAGAATTGTGCGTTGGGAAATTCCAATCATCGCGCGGGCAATATCTACTTCACATTGTTCATAGCCGAGATACCCCATCTTGGGATGAGCTGCAGATGCAGAAAGAACTGCGAATTCCACAGTCAGGCTGGAGATAACGTCAAAAGCGGCCTTGTCAAATGCCGCGCTGTCATGATTGCGTAGCTGGATGCCTGCCATAAAGACACGGTTCCCGTCGATCATCGACAGCATATTGGCGATATAAGCTGAGTTCGTAACCACGCTGAGTTTCTTTTTGCGGCGCAGGGCTTGCGCGACAAAACCGGACGTGGATCCAGTGTCGATGGCCAGCGTACTACCGTCACCAATCTGATCTGCAACACAGTTCGCAATGGCGATTTTGGCAGCACGGTTTTCGTTCATGCGCAGCAAAAACGGGGGATCCGAGACATTTTGCGTGCTTACCAGTGCTCCGTGAACCTTACTGACTTCGCCGCGCGCTTCCATCGGCTTTACGATTCGCCGGATTGTCTGATCTGAGACGTCGAGAATTTGTGCCAACTCTGCAACCTTAACGGTCCCTCTAATGTTGACGGTACTAAGTATATAATGTTCGTGTCTGGACATGGGAATACCCTCTCGCTGACTTATCTCTGAACGGTACTTTATTATAGTGAGGGTTGGGAAACAACAATCACCTTTTGAGTTGATGCTTGTTAAATTTTTTGTCCCAATCAACAGTCTGAGATAGCATCTCAAAGCACCTCAGTACTGTTGTATATGTGAGTTTGCGTGTAATTCAAACTACATGCGAATGGTTTTTCAGGGTTCTACATAACTAGTTTAGCGTCAAAAAGTTTTTTTGTTGTTTGCCCAAGTGCGCACGATCTTGTCAACTCGGTCCGAGCAGGTTAACCCGTCCGGCTGTTGATCAAGGCCATCAACTCACCATGCAATTCAAGCGTCGCGGCTGTTAATGTCCGCCCATCAGATTGCATGGTGAGCGCATTTCCTTGCCAATCAGTCATGAACCCGCCGGCGGCTTCAACCACGGCGCTAACTGGCAGATAATCGTAGGGTTGCAAGTCATAATCCACAACCGCATCTGCTAAACCCCGAGCAACCAAAGCATGGGGATAACAATCGGCCCCCAAACGCCGCAGTTTACCAGTATTTACAAGGCGCGCGAACACCGCCGCTTCTTGAACCGCCAACTTGTCTGCTTCATTTATGAACAACCGTGCTGAGGCAAGCTGCGTGCAATCGCTGACGGAAATAGGCGCACCGTTACAAGTGGCACCGAGATTGACAGCACCGGTGTATACTTCATCCAACGCAGGCATGCGAATGATGCCCAATTGTGAGCCCTGCGAGGTCATGTATCCAAGCAGCATCCCGAACAGAGGTAGCCCCGTGATAAACGACCGCGTACCGTCGATCGGATCGATGATCCACATATCAGTTTCATCACCAGATTGCCCGAATTCTTCGCCAAATATAGTTTCGCTTGGGTACTCTCTTGCAAGGCCATCACGAATTACCTGTTCAGCGTGTTTGTCAGCGATGGTGACGGGACTTTGATCTGCTTTCACCTCAATGCCTGGAGCATTGCGGAAATGAGACATCGCCACTTTGGACGCCTCCGCAGTTACACTTAGAGCCGTACGTAAACGGCTTTCTAAATCTACCATCGTGAATTAATGCTCCTTTTGTGGGATTTTGAGCTAAACGTTTCGTATTTCTAAGAAAAAATCAACATAAATACATCTATTTTTGTTGATTTTTGTTAATTTTATGGTTAATCACTACTGACGATACAAAAATGCTAAAATTATTAATTTGCTGATTTTTGTTGATTTTGTGACAATTTTTATTGAATGCTGGACTTGAGCTGGTGCATCACTGAACAGTTTTAAAACCAAAGCATTGGCGTCCAAAGGGAGAAAAAAATGAAACACTTGTCTGTTCTGACAGCAGCCTGCCTTGCTGCCACACCCGTATTGGCTCAGGATTCAAGCGATCCGATCAAACTGACACTGCATGACTGGTCTGGTCAGCTCATCACCACCACACTCATGGGTGAGGTGCTCAAAGAGGCCGGCAACAATGTGGAATACGTGCAAGCTGATTACATTGCTCAATTTGCCGGCCTCAAAACTGGTGATTTGCATCTGGCGATGGAAATCTGGGAAACTACTGGTCGCGAAGCACTGGACGAAGCTGTTGGCTCTGGCAGCGTGGTGAACATGGGCCAGACCGGAATGATGGCCATCGAGGAATGGTGGTACCCAGCCTATATGGAAGAGCGCTGCCCGGGGCTGCCTGACTGGAAGGCGTTGAACGATTGCGCTCAGGAATTCGCCACCGTCGAAACCGCGCCCCTAGGCCGGTATCTTGGGGGGCCGGTGACATGGGGTGGCTTTGATGAAGAGCGCGTCGAGGCCCTTGAAATGGACTTTGAAGTCGTTCATGCTGGTACGGATGCCGCGCTCTTTGCTGAACTTGAAGCGGCCTATCAGCGCCAAGATCCAATTGTGCTTTGGGTGTATGCGCCGCATTGGGCCCCGGCAAAATACGAGGGAAGCTTTGTGGCGTTTCCTCCCTATTCGGCCGCGTGTTATAATGATGCGTCTGTCGGTATGAATCCCGAAGCCGCATATGACTGCGGCAAGCCAACCGGTCCGATTTGGAAAGCCGCCTGGGCCGGTTTGCCTGACCAGTGGCCAAATGCTGCAAAGGTTGTCGACAACTTCAAGATTTCGAACGAAGATATGGGTGCGATGGTTGCCGACGCCGACCTGAACGGCAAGTCTGTGGAAGAGGTTGTGGCGGCCTGGATGGCCGAAAATGAAGCCACTTGGAAAAGTTGGATAGCGCAGTAACATTCTCCTCAATTGGGCGCGGTACATCCGCGCCCTGTTTCACCGTCTCTCTCTGATACAGGATGTGTCGCGTGGTTATATACCGAAGCTAGGTGAACGCTGCGCACGAGGTTTGCATGAATGAATCTGTTATTCTTGACTGTCGTCATCTTTGGAAGCTCTATGGGATGGGGGCCGAGGCATTGCTCGACGGCGGCCTGACACCTAATGCTGCTGCATTGGCAAAAGCAAATGTGATCGGTGCAGTACGGGATGCGAACGTGCAGATCTACCAGGGCGAGATCTTTGTGATCATGGGCCTGTCTGGATCAGGCAAATCCACCCTAGTACGATGCCTTTCGCGTCTGGTTGAACCAACGGCAGGTGAGATTGAATTTGACGGGCGGGACTTGTTGCGTGCATCTGACTCAGAGTTGATCGAAATCCGCCGCAAGAAGATGGGCATGGTGTTCCAGCAATTCGCTTTGATGCCCCATATGACCGTTCTTGAAAATGTGGGCTTTCCGCTTGAAATACAGGGGGTAGACCGGCTGCGGCGGCAAGCCAGCGCGCAAAAAGTGATCGAACTGGTTGGGTTGAAAGGGCGCGAGAGTTACTATCCAAGCGAGTTGTCCGGGGGTCAGCAACAGCGCGTGGGCATAGCCAGAAGTCTGGTCGTGGAACCTGACCTGTGGTTTCTCGACGAGCCGTTTTCTGCGCTTGATCCGCTCATCCGGCGGGAAATGCAGGACGAGTTTATCCGCTTGCAAAACATTCTGAAAAAGACAATCGTTTTTATTACGCATGATTTTGACGAAGCCATTCGTCTCGCGGATCGGGTCGCAGTGATGAAAGACGGCAAGATTGAACAAATCGCAACGCCGGAAGAATTGGTGCTAAATCCTAAAACTGATTACGTAGCCGATTTTACCCGCCATGTGGTGCGTGCTAAGGTGATCCGGGTGCAAAGCCGTATGGATCCTGTAACCAGTGACCGTTTTGCAGGAGAAGTGGCTCACGATGCTACTATCGAAGACATTGCCGACGAGGTGGAGCGTGCCGATACTCCGCTGAAAGTCATGAAAGATGGAAAAGTGATTGGCCAGATCACGGCGCGGGCGGTCATCGACGTTCTGGTTGGACGGGGCTGATGCAGCGGTTGCAGCGGCATATCACAGGGGCGCGGCTTTTTTGGCTGTTCCTTTTCGCGGCCACCTGGGCGCTGTCGCAGTATTCTTTCCAGATTTACAAGGCGCTTGACGCCCGTTGGATTATCCGTTTCCCTAAAAAGTATCAATTGAGCCTTGACGATGTGATCAGTGGTTTTCTGGATTGGCTGGTTAATATTGCCAATTTCTGGTTGTTCACGTTCCGGGACCTTACACGCGCTATCGCATGGGTGATCGAAATTCCCTATCAGTTCCTGCGCAACTTGCTGATTGAGGGGTTTCAGACCGGTTTGGGCGATGCGGCGGTACAGATTGCGCCTTCTCTGAGTTGGGTTGCGGTAATTGCCATTGTCATCAGTGTCGGGCACACAGCCCGCGACTGGGGTCTGGCAGCGCTTGTAGGTGCGTGTTTCCTTTATCTTGCGGTATTTGGGCAATGGGACAGCGCAATGGTCACTCTGGCCTCTGTGCTGGTGGCGGTTCCCATTGCAGCCGTGAGCGGGCTTTTGTTAGGTATTCTGGCCTATCGTATGCTGTGGGTGGAAAAATTATTACGCCCTATCCTAGACTTGATGCAGACAGTGCCTGTCTTCGCCTATCTTGTGCCGGTCCTGATCTTGTTCGGATTTGGGCCGGTGGCGGCGCTTATAGCAACCGTGATTTATGCAATGCCACCGATGATACGGGTGACAATTGTGGCGTTGAAAGGCGTTCCTGGAGAGCTGCTGGAAGCGGCACGGATGATGGGGGCCACGCCGCGCCAGATGACATGGAAAGTGTTGGTACCGGCGGCGACCCCGATGCTTATGGTCGGGGTCAATCAGGTGATTATGCTGACACTGAACATGGTTATCATTGCGTCGATGATTGGGGCTGGCGGGCTGGGGTTCGAGGTATTGGCCAGTTTGCGCAAACTTGATATCGGCGGCGGTATTGAGGCTGGGTTGGCGATAGTGTTGATGGCTATAGCGTTGGATCGCACCAGCCAAGCCTTTTCCGAGCGGCGTCTGTGGCGTCAGCGCACCGGCAATCTGATGCAGCGCCATCCCTGGAGCATGATCGTGATTCTGGTGATACTCGCAACATTCCTGATGGGGTTGGTGATCCCAGCGGTACAGAGCTACCCGGATGCATGGATTATCAGTACCGGGGCGTTTTGGTCACAGGCAATGGAGTGGATTAACGTCACTTTTTTTGACACATTGGAAGTGATTAAAACGGCCCTGTTGAGAGGAGTTCTGCTGCCGGTGAAAAAATTCTTTGTCGGTATTCCATGGCTTTGGGGCATCTTGGTGACTGGTCTGATAGCCTGGCAAGTTGCCGGCTGGAAGTTGGGTGTTGTTGCGGCGCTGATGATGGGTTTTATAGCTGCGTCCGGTCTGTGGGATAAAGCCATGGTGACACTTTATCTCTGTGGCGTATCCGTCTTTATCGCGCTGCTGATCGGCACGCCCTTGGGCATTTGGGCTGCGCAGCAACCTAGGGCCGGTCGGGTCATTCTCGGGCTTATGGATACGCTGCAAACGCTACCCTCATTTGTTTATCTGATCCCGGTGGTAATGCTGTTTCGGGTGGGCGATTTCAGTGCGATGATTGCCGTTGTACTCTATGCATTGGCACCTGCTGTGAGATACGCTGCACATGGAATTCGCGAAGTGCCACTGCACTTGCTGGAGGCGGGGAAAATGGCGGGTTGCAGACCGTTGCAGCTTCTTTGGCGAGTAAAACTGCCGCTTGCGACGCCGCAGCTTCTTCTCGGGCTGAACCAGACGATTATGCTTGCGCTTTCTATGCTGGTGATCACTGCTCTTGTGGGCACCCGTGACCTGGGTCAAGAGGTCTACATCGCATTGACCAAAGCTAATGCGGGGCAGGGGATCGTGGCAGGCCTTTCGGTGGCATTCATCGCAATTATCGCCGATCGGATTGTAAATGCTTTATCAGACAACCAGAAACGGAGATTAAGTCTATGATAAAGGATGCTATTTCTCACGTGGCGCAACTGCCGTGTTTTGACAATGCAGATCAGATTGAACCGTTGAGTGGAGGGATCACAAATGTCAATTTGAAAGTGACGGATGGTGATCGACGCTATGTGGTTCGGTTGGGGCAAGATATCCCTGAACATGGCATTCTACGCTGGAACGAACTGGCGCTTAGCCGCGCGGCGGAAGCTGCCAAGATTTCACCCGCTGTCCATTATCACGCACCAGGGGTGCTCGTGCTTGATTTTATCGAGGCCCGAACCTACACCGAGGAATGTGCTCGTGATCCGGCAAATGTGCCGCGTATCGTTGAGCTGTTGAAACATATGCACCATTCCCTGAC
>JAQWKM010000100.1 GCA_029247845.1 Paracoccaceae bacterium
CCGTGACAAAGATGGAGACTAATCCCTGCAATGAAAATAAAAGAGCCTGCTATAAATTTTTGAAAAAGGATCCAATTAGGTCGATAGATTGTATCCGATGCAATAACGCCAAAATAACCAAGGTCAAACGTAAAGTGAAAAATAATCATTGCAATGATTGCAATACCACGTAACACATCTAATTCGACGCAACGAATAGTATTATTATTCTTGGTCAAAACTTTCTCCGATTGTATCGATTGGCTGATACCCAAGCAAAGGAACAAAATGTAGAACTTATTTTTTGATTTATTATGACATAAAAATTCAACAGGACAAATTCGTTCTTAAAGTAAATATAATTAAAATTTATACGCTATGCTTTATTTAACTTATTTTTCTCCTTATGGTTATAAAATGGTTAAAATTATTTGAAACGAAAGCATAGATAGTTAATGCGGCGGTAGAAAGGATCAAATACGCATTATAAATTATTGACTATCAAAATGCCGATGAGGCATTTGCTCTGCTTGCGCGGCAAATGCAAAGACTCTGAACTCATCGTATATGTGTCGACCCGGTTCCATCGCTCTGATGAAATGGGCAAGCGCGACGACTTCATTATTCTGTCAGACCATACAGACGAATATTTTCTGCGCCATGTTGAAAATGACTTATTTGTTCATTCTTCCACGTTCATTTGGGTCATACAAAATACAGGTGTCTATTCGAGGACTTTTAGGGATTAAGAGCTTTCTTATTCAAAAATAACGAAAATTGAAAAGCGCGTTCTCAAGCAAATGAATTAAACACAACTTTATGGGTTAAAATAGATCAGTGTGAACCAAGGTCGCTGCATTGCAGGAAATGTCAGCCTGATGAACTATTTTGTTCGTTGGGGTTGACACTTTTCTATAATTTAGACCGAATTTCCAGAAAATTTTCTTCCCTGTTTTACCAAATAAGGGGATCTTTTCTCACTTGCCTTGGGTCATTTGTAATTTTGCACCTTAAATACACAGACACGCTTAAAATAAGACTAGCATACAACAGAGGTGCTTGCTCGTATCCACATGCTGGGGTAATGAATTAGGCATTGTTAAGTAAGGGGCAGTAATGCAGATTCTAGTGACAAACGACGATGGTATTAATGCGCCAGGCCTAAAGACTATGGAAAGAATAGCAGCCAAACTTGCCGGACCTGATGGTAAAATCTGGGTTGTTGCGCCAACTTCCGAAAAATCAGGAGTAGGCCACTGTATAAGTTACACAGCGCCTATGATGATTTCGCAATTAGGGATCCACCGCTATGGTGTTGATGGGAACCCGGCAGATTGTGTCCTGGCTGGGCTGCATTATGTTATGCGAGATTTGCGTCCAGACCTTATTCTGTCGGGTGTCAACCGAGGTAATAATTCTGCAGAGAACGCTCTTTATTCTGGAACCTTGGGCGCTGCGTTAGAAGGTGCACTGCAAGGAATACCCTCTATGGCACTCTCGCAATACTTGGGCCCTAAGAATTACAATATCGACGATCCGTTTGAGGCGAGCGATCAAAATGGTGCAGAGGTGATACAGAAAATATTGTCACAACAAGCCCCTTCAGACAAAGATTATAAAACCTTTTATAATATTAACTTCCCTCCCTGCTCAGCAGACGAAGTAAAAGGGATCAAGGCGACGTCACAGGGACTGCGAAAAGATACTCACTTTAGTGTAGAGCCAATCCAAAGCCCCTCAATGCGTAATTTTTTGTTTGTTAAAGGTGGAGATCAGCATGTTTTTGCTCAGCCCGGATCTGACGCAGATGCTAACTTGAACGGATATATATCAGTCACGCCGATGACGGCCGATCTGACTGATTACGGCTCACTTGATCGTCTAAAGAGCATAGAATGACTACAGACGCAGAGCGCAAAATGCAATTCTTGTTCGCCCTGCGGTCTAATGGGATTACAGAATCTCGAGTTCTGTCCGCGATGGAAAAGATTGATCGGGGGCTTTTTGTGCGTGGTTTGTTTGCAGATCGTGCTTATGACGATATGCCTCTACCTATTGAATGTGGTCAAACTATTTCGCAACCTTCTATCGTTGGTATGATGACGCAGGCTTTGCGAATAAATCCGCGCGACAAAATTCTAGAAATAGGTACTGGCTCGGGCTACCAAGCCGCAATTCTCGGCCTTTTGGCAAGGAGGGTTTATACAGTGGAGCGACACAGGAAGTTAGTCCAAGAAGCAAAAGCACTATTTAAAAGCTTAGATTTTGCCAATATCACCTGTATTCTTTCAGACGGCAGCTATGGACTGCCAGAACAAGCGCCATTTGATCGTATCTTGGTAACCGCTGCTGCAGAGGATCCACCTAGCCCACTCATGGCTCAATTGAAGGTAGGAGGTATTATGGTTCTGCCTGTTGGCCAATCAGATACTGTTCAAAATCTAATTCGTGTAACGCGTACAGAAAAAGGCTATGACTATGATGATATACGCGACGTTAGGTTCGTTCCACTCGTTGAAGGATTGGGAAAAGAAGTCTAAAGTTCAAAAAATCAAAAGTCATTAAGGGAAGCAGACCTTTGCAGGTAAGGGTCTATTAAGGAGAAACAAGAATGCGCCAGTCATCTCTTTTTAAATTGAGTCTTGGGATAATACTGACGACATTTGGCCTAAGTAGCTGCGATTCTTCGAAACTCGATCTTGATTTGCGGAATAATAACTATGATACCTCACGCGCAGCGCAAGCTGTGTTGGAAAAAAGACCAAAGCCAGACAATCGGGGTATTATTTCGTATCCCAATTATCAAGTTGCTATCGCCAGGTTTGGGGATACGTTAACAAGCATAGGCGAACGAATTGGCGTGGACTCTAAACCGTTAGCCAACTATAATGGACTTACGGAAAACGATCCACTTAGGGCGGGCGAGGTCATCGCCCTACCCAAGCGTGTCACAGATTTGGGAAATGACACACGGTCTGGTCAGACGGCGACTTCGGTCGATGTGACCATGATAGCGCAGAGCGCTTTGGACGAGCCTGAAGCAGCAAAACCCTCCATCCTACCAACACAAACCCCAGAGATTCTTGAACCCATCCGCCACAAAGTAAAACGCGGCGAAACAGCCTTTACTGTTTCGCGGCTTTATAATGTAACTATTCGCTCTTTATCTGACTGGAACGCGCTTGATAGTGATTTTAGTATAAGAGAGGGACAATATTTATTGATCCCACTGGCCAATACCGTGCGACCAACTAAATCAAAAGTTGTTAAAACGGAAAAACCAGGGGTAGGAAGCCTAGTCACTGCCCCTCCAAGCGCAAAAACTCCATTGCCTCAAAAAGAAAAATCAGCAGTTATGGAAAGCAAACCTAAGCCAAAAGCGCCAATCGTAGAGACCCCAGACGGCGGTATTTTGGCCTATCCTGTCTCAGGTAAGATCATTCGCGAATATGTTAAGAATAAAAATGATGGAATTGTTTTTTCAGCTCAGGAAGGCAGTACAGTGATGTCAGCAGGAAACGGAACTGTCGCTGCCATCACAACAAATGTCGACAACATACTAATCGTAGTTATTGATCACATTGAACACAAATCAAAACTTTTAACAGTTTATGTAAATGTAGATGATTTGTCTGTGGGAAAAGGCTCAGTGGTTACTCGTGGCCAATCCATTGGTAAAGTTGGTAAGGGCGATCCACCGTATCTTCATTTCGAAGTGCGTGAAGGATTTGAAAGTGTAGATCCAATGGATTATTTGAAATAGGTAATTCTTAAAGATGCAGATGACTTCAATTTAAAACAGCGCAAGCTGCTCCAACCAAACACTTTCAATTTTAGGCAGCAATGGTTTGTTCTGCATTTGGCTCTGATCGATCTTCTGCGACTTCAATCATCTGCGATACTTTTTCTGTAACGTTTGCTTGGTGCTGCTTAGCTTCCATTAGTGCTGCATGTAAATTTGCCTTGCTTCTTCGGTTGATCATAATCGCTTCCAACGCTTCATCATTTAAATTAGCCTTAGAAAGATTACGCGCTTCCCGACTTATTTCAAGGATCACACCTCGCTCCTCAGTTTTACGCTCTTCTTTAGCTTGTGTGGCCTGCTTTTCTTGCACAGGTGCAGTCTGAGTTGTTGTTTGCTCAGCTACTTGGGGCGAGGTTTGCTGTGCCAAATAATTATTTATTCCCTGGTTATTAATTTCCATCATGTCATGTCTCCTTAGAGGATTTCATAAGGATATTGCAACTATCAAGCCAATTTTAAGTGTTTTAAAACAGTATTTTAAATGTATAAATCAGAGAGTGTGAAGAGAAATTACATCAAGACGCAAACGACATAAAATCGAGCCACCATAATTTTGATAAAGCATGGGTCACCTAAATCTACATTTTAATAACGATTTAAAATTCTATAACATTTACTCTCTGGCGCGCTTGGCTCTATATGCATGATACAGAATTTATCTGTCTAAAAATCCATAACAGAGAAAACAGAATACCACAAAATAAACAAAATAGATTTTTGTCCGTTCTATATACGAGCAGAGGGACTATGAGTATGACACTTAAAGATGATCAACTAATAAAAATTCTATGGGGATGTGGCTCCCTTGAGGAAAGTTTTGAGCTAGCGCCCTACTCCGTCTCCAGTCGCAATTTGGAAGCACTTAGACTTCACGAGAGGTTTAAGACTAGACTTTTAGAAATGCGCAATTAAATATCAACGCCTCATCGTGAGGGTTTTTGAACGCCAGACTAAACACCTACCAGATCTTTTAGTGAAAAAGGTTTCAGTCAGAAAACATAGTTAAAAATAGATACTTGTTGGTCAATAAAACTATCTTCTTTATAGCTAGAAACAAAAATTCTTCATATTTACGATCGCGATTTTAGAGCCTCGTCTACCTAGATCGGGCCTTCCTGTGTGGGCATACCTAAATCAATTCCAAACACTTTTACTGTAAGTGCTTCAATAAGTCCCATTCATTGTTGTATTAATATACCACTTCTAAATAAAATAGAGATCTTCCAAAAGGGGTTATATCTCTTTGAGAACTATGAATATTTTACAAAAAGATGATATTGGATTAATAGCAAATACAGACTTAAGTTGTTATTTATCTTTGCGCATGTAACTATAAAAAAAACCGTCGCCAGTCTCTGATGGCATGATTTGATTGCTTTCAAGGCACTCCAAAGATGCATGCGAAGACGTAACACAATCAACTTGAAGAATATTCTCCCTCTGTAAAACCGAACAGGTAGCATATACTAAAAGCCCACCCGGCTTAACATATTCGAAAGCTTGCCGCAAAATCTGCGCTTGCGTCTGTATAACAGCAACTAAGGTTTCTTCAGTCAGCACCCACTTGCCCCAGGGATCTCGACGCCATGCTCCGCTACCAGAACAGGGAACGTCGCAAAAAACTAAACCATAACTGTCATTGTAAAGTTCATCCTCAGATATACATTCAACGTCAGCACCTGCGCGCATCGCTCGGGATGGAAGATCTTTCATCCTTAGTGGCGCCGTATCATGCGCAAACACCTTACACTTTAACCACGCAGCTAACGCAAGCGACTTACCACCTCCACCTGCACAATAATCTAGGATTTCTCCATCGATATGAATAGGTAGATTGCAAATACTCATTTGGCTAGAAGCATCCTGTAATTCAACAAGACCTTCTAAATAAGTGTTTGAGTTTAGAATCCAGCGTGCATTTTCCAGAACCAACAAAGCTGTTGGTACAGTGTCATGTGCAATTGCTTTTATACCGTCTTTTTCCAGAATTTCGATGACATGCCTGACAGAGCTTTTGATGAGATTGACCCTCAAAAAAACCGGAGCGCGATGTGTGAGTTTTTCAGCAATATCTTGAGCCTGATCGGCTAGATCAGTACACCATATTGGCCAGAGCCAGTCAGGTATATCAAACCGTTCTTGAATAGAGGCTTCAGGAAAAGGACCAATTTCTTGAGTATCTAATTCAGACGGTCCATACCCCTTTCCGCTAAATACCAAACTCAAATCAGTGTCTTTGCCTAACAAGGCTCCAATCATAACCGCCCTGCCCCACATGCCCCCACCGCGTGCAGCATAAGAGCGTAAATTTCTCAGGGCGTCATAAATATGATCGCGCACTGCGGCCCTATCTTTTGAACCTGCAAACCGGTGACTTCTAAACCAGCGGGTTATTACGACCTCAGCAGCATCATCGCCTTCAAGTATCTCATCTAGAATTTCAATGGTGGCTTGAACGCGCGCCGCTGACAACATATGGATTACATTATCCTGTAATTGGGGCTTTCGCGAGTAATTTGAACGTCGTGCACGTGACTTTCCTTTAGCCCTGCCCCAGTAATTTTCACAAAGCCACAGTTTTTGCGCATCTCTTCAATGTTAGCGCATCCAGTGTACCCCATAGCAGCGCGCAGGCCACCTACCATTTGATGTATTACTGTATTGGCGGAACCTTTGTAGGGAACTTGCCCCTCAATACCCTCGGGGACCAGTTTTTCGTCTGCCACATCTTTTTGAAAATAACGGTCGGCTGACCCCCGCGCCATTGCCTCCATGGATCCCATTCCGCGATAGGATTTAAAAGACCGACCTTGGTACAAAATAATATCACCTGGGCTTTCATCGGTTCCCGCAACCAAGCTTCCCACCATTGCACAAGATGCACCAGCGGCTATTGCCTTTGCAAAATCACCTGAAAATTTGATTCCACCATCCGCAATAACAGGGATGTCTCCCGCGGCTACGGCACTATCCATAATCGCAGTTAATTGCGGCACACCAACACCGGCAACCATTCGCGTTGTACAAATTGAACCAGGGCCTATACCGACTTTTATCGCATCAGCTCCTGCATTGATAAGCGCTTTTGTCGCCTCAGCAGTTGCAACATTTCCAGCAACCACTTGAATTGAATTTGATAATTTCTTGATGCGTTCAACAGCAATAGACACACCTTCCGAATGACCATGCGCCGTGTCGATAACAACCATATCAACCCCAGAGTCGATCAATGCTTTGCTGCGCTTAAAGCCTTCATCACCAACAGTTGAAGCTGCCGCAACCCGCAATCTTCCCAGTTCATCCTTGCAAGCAGTTGGGTTTAAAACAGCCTGTTCAGTGTCTTTTAGCGTTAATAGCCCGGTCAACTTGCCATCACCATCTGTGATCAACAATTTTTCAATACGGCGTTCCTTCATCAGATCAATTGCCTGAGCCCTATCGGCTGGTTCGTTCAAAATAGCGAGGTTTTTTGAACTCATCATCACTTTGACAGGTGTTTTAAAATCACTGGCAAAACGCATGTCGCGATTTGTAACTATACCAACCACACGCCCCACCTCATCCACAACTGGGAACCCCGTCACGTTGTAACGTTCCTGCAGTTTTTTTGCATCCGCCAGCGTTTGATCTGCTGTCAAAGTAATCGGGCTATAGACAATGCCACTCTCAAACCGCTTCACCCGGCGCACTTCGCACGCTTGTGCATCAATGTCGAGATTGCGATGAATTACCCCCATACCCCCAGCCTGAGCCATAGTTATCGCCATTCGGGCTTCAGTTACTGTATCCATAGCGGAACTCAATAAGGGTATGTTCAAAGATATGGCTTTTGTCACATATGTCTGCGTATTTGCCATCATTGGCAACACGTTAGATGCACCCGGAATTAAAAGCACGTCATCAAAAGTAAGGGCCTCGCGAATCTGCATTGAAACATCCTTTTAGCAGGTTACACTTGGCAGTTTCCTATTTCACGTTCTGCCACGAAAGAAAAGAGGCAAACACTTTCTGGCAAACCATTTTTTAGGAGGCTGACAATTGCTATTGTACTTATCTTCTGCGGTTCCCATGATCATAAGAGAGAAATTAGAAAGGGAACAAGCATATGAGCGCACATGGATATGAAGAAGGCCGTCTTGATCTTCCTTTTGTTGGAATTTCAACCTTTGCAAAACGCCCCTATGTCGCAGATTGGACGGCGATTGACGCCGATGTTGCGATTTTGGGAGCACCATATGATGCAGGAACGCAATGGCGATCCGGAGCCCGCTTTGGTCCGCGAGGTGTTCGCGAGGCGTCGACACTTTTTAGTTTCGGCCATGCCGGTGCTTACGACCACGAAGACGATGCGGTTTATCTTCCCGGTCAGGTCAAGATTGTCGACATGGGAGATGCAGATATCGTCCACACCGATACTTATAAGAGCCATGCCAACATTGAAAAAGGCGTTAGAGCCGCCTTAGCCGCAAAAGCTTTGCCTGTTGTTATCGGCGGTGATCATTCGATCAATATTCCATGTATCAATGCATTTGACACCAAGGGTCCATTCCATATTCTTCAAATTGACGCACATCTGGATTTTGTGGATGAAAGACACGGAGTTCGATTTGGACATGGCAATCCAATGCGGCGCGCGGCTGAAAAGGACTTTGTCATAGGCCTTACTCAAGTGGGCATTCGCAACGTTAGCTCAACAGCTAAGGAGGGATATGAAGATGCTCGCGCCCGTGGGTCGGACATTCTCTCAGTACGTCAGGCACGAGACTTAGGACCCTTCGCATTGGCCCAAAGACTGCCCCAAGGCTCTAAAATATATATCACGATTGATATCGACGCGTTTTGCCCCTCTATCGCGCCTGGAACTGGCACACCAAGCCATGGCGGTTTTTTGTACTATGAAGTTTTGGAAATGTTGCAACAAGTTACCCAGAAGCATGAAATAATCGGCATAGATCTTGTAGAAGTCGCCCCTGATTACGATCAGTCGGGCTCGACTTCTATATTGGCGGCTCAAATTATTTTGAACCTACTGGGCTTTATTTTTCACACCCGCGATCAAAGACTTTGACCTCTGGCGGCATTGCGCTTTAAAACGACGCTTGCAGAAGCACTGATAGCAACGAAATTATCTATCATGCATAAATATATTGTAGCAAAAAAGGTAACCTAGATGAGTAACGGCCCACTTGTTGTTTTCACCCCTTCTGGGAAACGCGGTCATTTTGCCAAGGGCACACCTGTTTTAACCGCTGCACGCCAGCTAGGTGTCGATCTCGACAGTGTCTGCGGTGGTAGGGGTATTTGCAGTAAGTGTCAGATTACTCCTTCTTATGGTGAATTCCCTAAACACGGTGTAAGCGTTTCAAAGGATGCTCTGTCAGATTGGAACAGTGTTGAACAGAGGTATGATGATAAACGGGGACTAAAATCTGGGCGCCGACTTGGCTGTCAGGCGCAGGTTAATAGTGATGTCGTCATCGACGTACCGGTGGAAAGTCAGGTTCACAAACAAGTTGTCCGCAAAGCTGCAAGTGACCGCGTGATCCAAATGGACCCAGGTACGAAGCTCTATTTTGTTCAAGTAGAAGAGCCCAACATGCATGAACCCAAAGGAGATTTAGAGCGGCTCTCACGAGCTCTAAAAGACCAATGGGACATTGAGGGCGTTACTTGCGATTTACGAAATCTTGTTCAGTTACAAACCGTATTGCGCAAAGGCAATTGGCAAATCACAGTTGCCCTTTACAAAGATCACATATTGCAAGCTCCAAAGATTGTCAGCACTTGGCCAGGACTGCACGAAGCAGGAATCTATGGTTTAGCAATCGATTTGGGCTCAACGACCATCGCAGCCCATCTCACTGATCTAAAAAGCGGAGCGGTCATTGCGAGTTCGGGAATCATGAACCCGCAGATCAGGTTCGGAGAAGACCTGATGAGCCGGGTCAGCTATTCGATGATGAACCCGGGTGGAGATCAGGAAATGACCAAATCTGTCCGTGAGGCAATCAATGTTCTTATCGGTGATATTGCCAAAGAGGCAGATATTTCCAATGATCTTATTTTAGAAGTGGTCTTTGTGTGCAATCCCGTCATGCACCACCTGCTGTTGGGCATAGATCCAGTTGAGCTTGGACAAGCCCCTTTTGCGCTGGTCACATCAAACGCACTCGCGCTCGGGACAGACGAACTCGAGTTGAACGCAATGAATCCTTCGGCTCAATGCTATATTCTGCCCTGCATTGCTGGGCATGTTGGGGCAGATGCGGCCGCAGTGGCTTTATCCGAAGAGCCCGGTAAATCTGACGATCTTGTTTTGATCGTAGATGTTGGCACCAATGCAGAAATTTTGCTCGGCAACAAATCGCGTGTTTTGGCCTGTTCATCCCCAACGGGTCCCGCATTTGAGGGCGCTCAGATCAGTTCTGGACAAAGAGCTGCGCCCGGTGCGATCGAACGCATTGAGATTGATCCGGTCACTAAGGATCCACGGTTTCGCGTGATTGGTTCTGAATTATGGTCAGATGAAGATGGATTTGAGGAAGCAACCTCTGCGATCGGAGTAAGCGGCATCTGTGGCTCTGGTATCATTGAAGCAATAGCAGAGCTTCGCCTCTCCGGGCTCATGGATGAAAGTGGTCTTTTGGGATCAGCCGAGGCAACTGGCACGTCAAGGATGATCCCTGACGGACGCACTTTTTCATATCTCATCCATGACACAAGTGCCATTGACGGGCCTGTTGTCACCGTAACGCAGGGAGATATACGCGCAATCCAGCTCGCTAAATCAGCCCTTTACGCCGGGGCGCGGCTCTTGATGGATGAGATGGGTGTCGATGTTGTTGATCGTGTAGTCCTAGCCGGTGCATTTGGAGCACATATTTCGAGCAAACACGCAATGGTTTTGGGCATGATACCTGATGTTGCATTAGAAAAAGTGATATCGGCTGGAAATGCCGCTGGTACTGGAGCCCGCATAGCGCTTTGTAACATTAAGTCTCGCGCTGGGATCGAAAAAATAGTCCGCCAGATAACCAAAGTAGAGACAGCAATCGAGCCCAAATTTCAGGATCATTTTGTGGCCGCTAATGCTATACCACATAAGACAGACATCTTCCCTGAGCTCAACAAAATCGTCACCCTTCCAGAGGTTTCGTTCAATACAAGGTCACAGAATGACGGC
>JAQWKM010000023.1 GCA_029247845.1 Paracoccaceae bacterium
GAAGGAGAAACTTCGCTCTTAATGGCTCTTGCTCCAGAAGGGGTTGAAATGGACCGAGTATCGGAAAATAAAACATGGTATACTAAATCGGCAAACAATTCATCATCTGATAAGGGCGAAGTGGTTACTTTGCAAATTATAGAGCGCTTGATGGAGCGTATTAAATTATAATACATTTAAGCAATAACAGGTACTAACCCAAACATTTTAGATATTAGAGGGTCGCAAAACTGCATCGGGCGGGAAACTGCTGTCCAACGTGTGATGGTACGCATCAGGTTGCCGGTATAACCAAAATCTATGCGCTCAATAATTGGCGCCACTCGGTTGGAACAGTGGCACGGTTTAACTTGGAATTGATACGTGAATAAATATGATGCCCCAAACAAAACTCTCCCTCATTTCGTATACTGATCCAACGCTATAGCCCCGAGGTCTAAAACCCACGCCCCTTGATCTAGGGACGCCCGCTTTAAGCTTTGCGGTCTGACGCTTGAGAATTTGGCCGAGTTACTCCCGCCGCAGCTAATGGTAGCTACTATATCCCCAGTGCATACTGATCTCCGGTACCTTGATCACACCTTTGCGCTAATAAGAATGTAAATTCCAAGCATAACGATACCAATAAATAATGCACTGCGAAACTGTGCTTCGGACAAACGTCGCCGTAGCTTCTGGCCTGCCCACATGCCGATCAAAGATGGTACGACTGCAAGAAGGGAGGCCATTCCTAATTCGGTTGATAGCAGGGCGTTGGTGCCCAGTGCAAAGGCTAGGGCAACCGTGGATGCGGTGAACAACATGCCCATAGCCTGAACTAGCATGTCGCGCGACAGCCCAATGCCCTGCAGGTACATCACACCCGGTACTGCAAACGAGCCAGTCATCCCAGTGAGGACGCCGTTTGCTGCGCCAAGCACTATTCCCGTCCATCCTTCACTGTGAGCGGGAATAGTAAGGCGAATGCCCGCGAGGCTTAGCCCGCCATAGGCGACCAGTAACAACCCAAGCAGTGCTGTTAGAACATCGAGGTCAACTCTAGTCAAAGCGGTCGCCCCAAGCCACACAGTCGCTGTCGCAATCAGGAGGAAGGGCCAAATACGTAGTAGAATGACACATGCATGGCCACCCGTACTTGCCTGATATGAATTTGTGAAAAAGGAGGGACCGATCAGCAGAGCCATTGCTGTTGGCAAGTCGAGTGTGGCAGTCAGTAATCCAAGGCTAACCGTAGGCAATCCAAGCCCGATTAGACCCTTCACGCCTCCGGCGATGACGAATGTTGCTGAAATGGTAAAGAGCGTAATCGGATCAAACATAAGTTCAATAATAGGATAGAAAGATATAAGCTGCTAGAGCCCATATTAGGAGCTAAGAGGTCAACGCCAGCTCCATCATGCTAATTACCGATTTAATCGGTCCAAAGCTTTCTAAACGTGGGCCAGATCATGCATCTCGGGATGGCGCAAGATCTTTGGCAAAGCAAAACAGCGTCAGGATTTCCAGCGTAACTGTGCTGGCCAGATCATGTGGTGGTGAGACGGTGTTGATATCGCCACTTACAATGTTTAGCCCGGCAAGGCTTCGTAGGAATCCCAAACCCTCGCGCGCGCTGGTCCCTCCCCATGTTAGATTGCACACGCCAGGCGCGCAGGGCGGATCAAAGAAATCCATGTCAAAGCACAGGTAAACCGAACGATCCTCAAGATGATCTTTCAGTCTTGCCGCTGTCACTGCAAACCCGTCTTTGAACATTTCGTCCCCGTCAATAAGGGTGTATCCTTTTGATCTGGTATGCTCAAACACGGTACGATCTGCCACCGACCCACGCGCGCCGACATGTATGGACGCTTCAGCATCTATAACCCCTTCTTCGGCGGCTCTGGTAAAGGTCGTGGCGACGTTAAAGCGCATATATTCGCGGTTGCCGTCACCAGCATAAGTGTCTGTATGAGCGTCCAAGTGCAATACAGCGAGCTCGGGATGGAACTTGCTGGTGGCAAGCAAAAGTGGCAGGGCCGGTAAACGGGCATGTTTTTTGCGGTTCAACTATCCCAATTTTTACCATCTTCTGCTCTTTAAAAAAATGGGCGCAAGCATGACCGCTGCCGCTCGATCAGGGAAGTTAGCTTGCGATCATATCCAGATACCTTGGTGGTTTATGCGCATTTCGATTTGAGATCAAAAGAGGAGAAAATAAAGTTTTTGAATCTCGAAACTCAACTTGTTTCACTGTAAAAACTCTATTTTTAGCGTTGTATTAATAATACCCTCAAACAGGGCAGTCCAAGTTTCGCCTGAATAAATCGGTTTGGCATCGGTGAGTGTCCCAGTTGTGACAAAATCTCCATCTCTTAAACGACTTTCGTTTATCTCTTTCTCTATCCCGCGCAGCAAATACTGTATCGCTGAAATAGGCCCATTTAGTACATTGTCTCCACTACCTTTTTCAATGATCTCACCATTTTTTGATAGGCTTACTTTCTGATTGATTAGCAAATTATTGATATTTTCAGTCGATTCAACTTTCCGTCCAATGATTAATTTTCCATGTAAACCTCCGGCCGCAATCGTGTCAGGAACAGAAAACTTCCAGTTTGGGTAAATTGAATCAACAATTTCAAAACCAGGAGCAACCCAATCTACGCATTTGACAATCTGCTCAATGCTTGGATCGTTTGGTGGGCATTCTTTAAGACTAATCACAATCTCTGGTTCAATTCGTGGTTCACAAAATTCACGTAAGTTTACTACTGCAGTATTGTTTTCAGCATAAACCAAAGATGAATTGCTAATCGTTCCCCAAATAGGTTCATTTACTGAATAAATCGGCCAAATAGATCTATTTGTGAAACCTATTTTACGCCCAACATTCTCCCAGCCACGCAAATGGAACAATGCTCGCGCTACCTCATAAGCATCCGAATTTGATAAGTTAAGACCTCTCTCTGAAAAGGGTTGGATTTGGCTTGCGGATTTAATTGCTCCAAAAACTTCCAAAGCTACATCATCAGCATTCATGGAAACTCTCCTTAGTATCATATATTTTTATAGTTTAGGGCACAAAAGCCCTAATAAGCATGATTCTTTAATTATCAGACGCGTCTGTCTTTTCTCCAGTTTAAGAAGGTGGCTTATTAGCAGGGACGCACCTGTAACTAGACAACCTATTTTTTGACATAAATAGGTTTTTAATATCTTCACAGGCATCCCAATCGTTTTGATAACCCATAATAACGATAACATTTTCCCACCCGTTGGCTGACTTTTTTTGAAGAAAATAATCTTCTGCATTACCAATTCTATTTTTTAGGATAAAATTCTCCCACAGACTTTTTGTATAGCCATATGGATCAGCAACTTTATTTTGTTGGGTATTAGAAAATTGGAAGCCTTCCTCTATGGAGTATACAACCTTTTTTCTATGATGATTTGATAGACATTTAACAGCACTTTCAATAATTTGGGTATCTTTGATGCCAGACCACTCCATTATTCTTTGTGCAACATGCTGAGCGGTCATGGTATCTTTAGTCAACATTGCTGTCTCACAGATGTTTGTGAGCGCTATTTGTTCGGCCATATTGGGTGTTTTTGACAGTGCCGTTGTTACTGAGAGGCATGTAATAAGTCCAAAGATATAAGCGACATAGGGATGTTTCATTTCAGCGTCTCATTCAGTATCTGCTTCTTGGCATCTGAACTTATGGATACCGCGACTGCCTTAGCCACTACTTGAGCAGGCGGATCTCGATCTTTCTTATTCCTATCCACATTTTCCAAACGGTGCATGTCTTTCAATGCAGTAGTCAGCTTTTGGGTCATATTTAAATAAACGTCTGCCATAGATTCTCCTCACTCTGATGATATCAAACCCAGCCAAGCTGACAACCACTCGAATAGAGCCTCAAGCATTTCGTGCGTTTCAGTGGTAATCTCTTCTTCATATCTCTCCACTTCAGACATTTTCTTTGACTTGAAAAGCCTCACAACTTTACCAAGCAACTCCAGCGCCTTGGGCCGTGCCATGGCGGTAGTACTACCGAAAGCTATGTCCTCAAGCTCTTGCAGTATTCTATCTTCTTGAGAGGGCACCTGCACACGCCGCATAGCCTCTTTTTCAGCTTCCAGCTCAAATTATTCTTGCGGCAACCTTGGGGTGCATTCTGAGCCTTGACGATTCCTCCTACACGGTCTTTGGTGCCATCTGTGAAGTGTCATATGCCTTTCTTTAGGCACTCGACTGAGAGCCACCGTCACTGACTTCCTCGACAAATTTTGTCTGTTTAGCTGTAAGCATAAGACCAAAGAGTCCAATAGTTTGAGTGCCGCCTTATCATGTAACTAAGTCATTTTGACCCTAAGAATGTTCCCGAATAGTCTGGAGCGTTATCACTCGTATGACATACTCCACTAGTTGACCTCGCGTTTGTACCATGCAATAAGCCATGCATCGTACCGCCACATGTTGTATAGACTTTTTCAATAGTTAAGCCACTAGTCGCAAAGCGGCCATTTTTAACATCAACTGCTCCGCTGCCAATTACACTCACATTTCTTGAATTTCTATTATAAGAGAAATCCGCAGACCCAAAATTAATGTACATTTGAACAGTGCCTATTAAACCTGGGGCTATAACGGAGCGAGCATTGCTTGTTTGAGTGCCTGTATAAAGATAAGTCCCAACTATTGGTGAACTAGTGAATTTTGCGCCAGTAACGGCCAAAGTATCCGCATATCCTGGAGTTTCCATATAAATTGCAGCCGCGTCTGGAACAGCTTTATTTTCTAAGCTCGCTATATTCAATGTATATCCACCACTTGAGCCAGTTCCGGTTAGCACTTCTACGTTTCCATGTTTATATGTAATAGGTAAATAGCTAGTGCTGGCATCGCTTACGCTACCATTACCCGCCTCATTTGCACCAATCACAAAGTATCGTACTCAAGAAGTAAAAACCAAAGCTAGTCTTCCATCAGAGTTTACACCTCTCGCAACACACTTCCATTGCTCAAAACGCTTAACGCCGTGATGTTTGCTGTCGTGGTTCCACTTCCTCCACACCTAAAAGAGCGACTGCGGATATTAATGTAAAGATTACTTTTATACATGTCATAGTTATACATCCTAAAAATAAATATTTGGATTTAGTCACCGACAATATTATGCCAATCTGTGAAATAGTTTTGACAGTCAGTAAGTTTGGGTCAAATAAAATCTAAGAAAATCCAATGAATTAAATTCTTCATTCATCCTGTGTGTGCCTATACGGCAATCTTTATGGCTTTTTCTAAGTTAATTTCTTTTCCTTTCTGATAATCTTGAAGCCTTGCTTCTAAAGTGCCTGTATTAAGCGTTCTAGGGCTCTCTGAGTGTCACTATCAGCTTCTACTGGCACTGAAGCTCAACCTTTGGTCTTTTCATCATTCTACCGCCCTCCTGAAGCCCCAGCGCCACTTGGAAGCCGCACTGGGAAGCTATTCATTTACCCGCTCTGTGCGGCTTGCGGCGAACGCGAATGAATGGCATGGAGGTCTGTCAGCGATTTGGGTTCTCGATAGTTTCGACTGTCGGATTTCCTTTACCCAGCGCATCAAGCTGATTGGAAAGCTTATCAGCAGGACTGATGCCAAAGCC
>JAQWKM010000126.1 GCA_029247845.1 Paracoccaceae bacterium
TCAACTGAGGACCCTATGGCTGTTGTCGATCCATTCAATAGTGTGATTGGAGTAGATGGCCTGCGAGTTGCAGACAGCAGCATTTTTCCAAGCATAACCAATGGTAATCTAAACGGTCCTTCTATCATGGTAGGTGAGAAGGCAAGTGACCACATCTTGGGCAAATTGGCTTTGCCAAAATCCAATAAGTTGCCGTGGATATCAGAAAGCTGGCGCACAGAACAACGCTAAATCTCTGTTTTTTATTTGTAATAAATCAAATTGTTTGTTTTCGACCATTCACTTCATGATCTAGTCTGTCAAGTTAAGAGTACTTTGGTTTTCTAATCTAAGCCAAATGGCTATTTCATAAAAAATGTTCCAATTTGCATTACAAAAAAAGCTCTTACATAATTTTTTGTTGATTGCTCTAGGTTGTGACCAAATTTTTTATATAATATTCGGTAGATTGACAGGCGCGCTTTTTCCGGAAGTTACATCCGACTATCCAAATTTAATGCCAGACACACGAATGACAGGGCGCGGAATTATAGCCATTTGGTGGCATTACTAAATGGCTCACTCGGTTTGTGCTCAGTCTAAGCCACGTCCATTTGCAACGGTCGCCTGACTATGTATGAGAAATGGCAGTTGGAAAATATCTGCTCCTTTCAGCACAACCAAATTTTCGATTCTTTGGATGCCTGATACGATTCGCGTATTTGGTTATTTATAACGTATCAAACATATCTGACCGCTTTGCTAGTCTTGATTGGTCCTGAATCCGTCTTCTTTCTGTGGACTCTTAAATCACGCGCATTTTATTGCGTCGCCGAACATAAAGGATGCATAAAAGCCCGCCGGTAACTGATAACCACATCAGAAAAACCAAGGGAGTTTCTTTATTGTTGGGGCCCAGCATTGTAGTTGCTGCTGCAGATAGAGCGGCACCACCAGCGATCATGATCGATCCGCCCAGACCGGATGCCGTTCCAGCTAGGTCCGGGCGCACGGACATCATGCCTGCTGCTGCGTTGGGCATAGTGATGCCGTTTCCGATAGCCGCAAATGCCATAAGGCCGAAAAAGCTGACGGCAGAGCCATGGCCTAAGAAGCTAATTACCAGCGAAAAACTCATAGCAAAGAAAGTAGTTAACAGTCCTAAATAAATCATCATATCTATACCAAACTGAATGGAGTAGCGGCCAGACAGATAGTTACCTAGACAATAGCCCAAAGCAGTTGTGCTAATATAAAGACCGAGGTCTTTAGGGGGCAAATGGAAGAGTTCTGAGCCAACAAAAGGAGCCCCGCCAAGAAAGGCAAAAAACGCGCCTGATCCAAGTGCGGATGATAGGCAGTATCCCCAGAACCGGCGGGATCTAAGCAATTCTGGGTATTGCGCCATTTGTTTTTTAAAGGTTACGCCCCTGGTTTTTAGAGTTTCTGCCTGATCGAAATAACAAATGATTAGGACGACTGCACCAACGCAGCCCAAAATCCAAAAATTGGCCTGCCAACCAAACCAGCTGTCGATGAATCCTGCAAGGCTCAGTCCCAGCATCGGTGCAACTGCCATTCCCATAGTGACATAGGAGATCCGCTGACCGCTCTCTGCGGCACTGGTTGTCGTATCGCGCACGATGGCGCGTGAGATCACAATACAGGCGGCGGCTGCAGCCTGTAGGGCGCGCAGAATGAAAAAGACTGCAGTGTTTGTCACAAATGGGACCATGACGGTCACCAAAATAAAGATGCTCAAAGACCAAAGCACGACAGGGCGACGGCCAAAGTGATCTGATAACGGCCCGATCACAAGTTGAAAAATTGCACTGGACGCAAGAAAAATACCAACAGATAGTCCCAAAGCCGCAGGTGAAGTTTGAAAGTGCAAGGACATGCTTGGTAAGCTGGGCAAGAAAAAATTCATCGAAAGAGGTGAAAGGCTCGCCAGCAGAATAAGAGTCAAAATATGTGGAGGTTTGCCCTGATCAAGAAATTTGGGTGTTGGAAACTGAGACATAGAGATGCGTTAGAGATTTTGTAATAGGCTGTCTACTGTGTTAGGTGCAATGTGACTTAAGGTTGTTCGCGATTTATCGGTAAATCATCAATGGAAAGTTGTGGATTTTTAGAAAAGCTCTTTTATGGGTGACTTCAAAGCGCTAACAAATATGACAGGATAAAAGAGGTCAGCGATGGACGATATTCTTGGAGAACTGGAACAGCGCCGTAAGGCAGCGCGGTTGGGGGGCGGTGAAAGAAGAGTTGCCGCTCAGCATTCCAAGGGAAAGTTGACAGCGCGTGAACGCGTTGACCTTTTGCTTGATGAAGGCAGCTTTGAAGAATTTGATATGTTTGTTGCGCATCGCTGTACCGATTTTGGTATGGAAACGCAGCGGCCTGCTGGTGACGGTGTTGTCACGGGTTGGGGAACTATTAATGGTCGAATGGTATATGTGTTTGCCCAAGACTTCACGGTTTTTGGTGGATCACTCTCGGAAACACACGCACAGAAAATTTGTAAAATCATGGATATGGCTGTTCAAAACGGAGCACCCGTTATAGGCCTCAACGATTCTGGTGGGGCACGCATCCAAGAAGGCGTAGCGTCCCTTGCTGGATATGCAGAAGTCTTCCAGCGCAATATTATGGCGTCCGGGGTGGTGCCGCAGATCAGCGTTATCATGGGACCCTGCGCTGGAGGTGCGGTCTATTCGCCTGCGATGACTGATTTTATTTTCATGGTCAAAGATAGCTCTTATATGTTTGTCACTGGTCCAGATGTTGTCAAAACCGTCACCAATGAAGTTGTGAGCGCCGAAGAGCTTGGTGGGGCAAGCACACACACTAAAAAATCTTCTGTCGCCGATGGTGCGTTTGAAAACGATGTCGAGGCTTTGGCCGAAGTCCGCCGTTTGTTCGATTTCCTCCCGCTCAATAATCGACAAAAAGCCCCTGTTCGGCCTTTTTTCGATGAACCTGGGCGGATTGAAGCGTCACTTGATACATTAATCCCGGACAATGCTAACACCCCCTATGATATGAAGGAATTGGTCCTAAAAGTTGCTGATGAGGGGGATTTCTACGAAATTCAGGAAGATTTTGCCAAAAATATCATCATTGGGTTTATACGCCTTGAAGGTCAAAGTGTCGGCGTTGTCGCCAATCAACCGATGGTGCTTGCGGGATGCCTGGATATAGACAGTTCGCGCAAGGCGGCCCGATTTGTGCGGTTCTGCGATGCATTTGAAATTCCGATACTGACGCTTGTTGATGTCCCTGGGTTCCTGCCTGGAACCTCGCAGGAATATGGTGGAGTGATAAAGCACGGGGCCAAGCTATTGTTTGCATACGGAGAGGCAACTGTTCCCAAAGTGACCGTTATTACTCGTAAAGCGTATGGGGGCGCATACGATGTGATGTCTTCAAAGCATTTGCGAGGAGACTTCAACTATGCTTGGCCTTCAGCTGAAATTGCCGTTATGGGGGCCAAAGGTGCGACTGAGATTATTCATCGCGCCGATCTGGGGGATATGGGAAAAATCGCCCAACATGCACAAGATTACGAAAATCGGTTTGCCAATCCCTTCGTAGCCGCAGAGCGAGGCTTTGTTGATGAAGTCATCCAACCGCGTTCAACCCGCAAACGTGTCAGCCGTGCGTTAGCCTCTCTTCGGGGGAAGAAACTTGAAAACCCGTGGAAGAAACACGATAATATTCCGCTTTGAGGGCAAACATGAACAATCAACTTATAACAACAATTACGCATTACGGACCCGAATATGTCTGTGCCGAAATCCGTGGAAGAGAGTTATATTTAAGATTGCTGCAAGGATGACTTGGCTTCATAAACAGCATGGAGATACATATATTATGGGCAAGCGTTTTCCAGTACAATTCGATCTGTTGGCTGAAACTACGTTGCCGGTTTGCCGGTCTAAAAAACTCGCGTTGCAAATTCGTCAAGATATGTGGCGGCTTTTGCAAAATGTGCGGGGATTTTTACCAGCTGTCGAAGTGACTAGTCATGAGACTGGTATGTATGTTCGGGCAGGGGGGCAATTGACCAGTTTGGTTCATGTGCGCTTTGCTCAGTTGAAACTTCAAGATATGTTGGACGATCCAATTTATAGACAACGCTGGATAAATTATGCTGCTTGGAACAAAGGGGCGTTACTATGATGAAGCACCGTAATTTTCCTTCGAGGCTGCCGGGCACTGATTCCCAGTTCACGATCCGAAGACCCAATCCGAAGGGCGTTACGCCTCTCAAGCGGCTTGAACGATATAAGGACCGCCGCCCGCCTGATCGGCGTGCGGATGCAGGTTTTGTCCGCGCACTTCTAGAGCATTTTTGGGATGAACCGTTTAAGCGCGCAAATTTGGATGCCGGGCGACTAAGCTGGCTCTTTGGTCGCGAGGTAAAACCTTACGACGATCCTTTTGACCCGGCAAGTTATGACGCGATGCTAATCCTTGATCTGCCGCTTATTCAATCCACATTCCCAGAAGCCTGTGAACCCGAGTAGAAAGGCCAAACATATGTTTGATAAAATCCTGATTGCAAACCGGGGAGAGATAGCCTGCCGGATAATTAAAACGGCACGTAAAATGGGCATCAAAACGGTCGCCATCTATTCGGACGCTGACAAAAATGCGCTGCATGTTGAGATGGCTGATGAGGCGGTACACATTGGGCCATCGCCTGCCAACCAGTCTTATATTGTGATCGACAAAGTTATGCAGGCCATCCGCCAATCTGGGGCTCAAGGCGTGCATCCGGGTTATGGTTTTCTTTCGGAAAATAGCAAGTTTGCGCAGGCTCTCGCCGCTAAAAATGTTGCCTTCATTGGCCCCACTGTCGAGGCGATTGAAAAAATGGGTGATAAAATCACCTCCAAAAAAATTGCGCAAGATGCGGGTGTAAGTACTGTCCCTGGCTATATGGGGTTAATTGATAGCGCCAGGGCTGCAGCCCGGATCAGTAACGAAATTGGTTATCCAGTGATGATAAAAGCCTCTGCTGGGGGTGGCGGTAAAGGCATGCGGATCGCGTGGAATGATGATGAGGCACTAGAGGGATTTGAGTCTTCGAAAAATGAGGCTGCAAAGAGCTTTGGTGACGATCGTATTTTTATTGAAAAGTTTATTACGCAGCCGCGCCACATTGAAATTCAAGTGCTGGCAGACAGTCACGGAAATTGCATTTATCTGGGTGAGCGCGAGTGCTCTATTCAACGGCGAAATCAGAAAGTGGTCGAAGAGGCCCCGTCGCCATTTTTAGATCAAGCTACTCGTAAAGCGATGGGGGAACAGGCTTGTAAACTTGCCAGTGCCGTGGGCTACACCAGTGCTGGAACGGTCGAATTTATTGTCGATAAGGATAAGAAGTTTTACTTCTTGGAAATGAATACGCGTTTGCAAGTCGAACACCCTGTGACTGAGCTTATCACCGGTGTGGATTTGGTTGAAGAAATGATCCGCGTTGCAAATGGCCAAGCTCTCAGCATCACGCAGGATGACGTGAAACTGAATGGCTGGGCAATTGAAAATCGCATTTATGCCGAAGATCCCTATCGCAATTTCTTGCCCTCTATTGGGCGTTTGACGCGCTATCGCCCTCCTGAGGAAACCTTAAGCGAAAGCTATGTTGTTCGAAACGATACAGGCGTGTTTGAAGGTGGCGAAATCAGCATGTATTACGACCCAATGATTGCTAAGCTATGCACATGGGCACCATCGCGGGAATTGGCTTTAGATCACATGCGCACAGCTCTGGACCAGTTTGAGGTTGAAGGGATTGGGCACAACCTTCCCTTCTTAAGTGCAGTCATGGATCATGCAAAATTTGTCAGTGGCGACATTACAACGGCCTTCATCAGCGAAGAGTATCCCGATGGCTTTGAAGGGGTGACACTTAGCGACGGCGCTCTGAAACAGATTGCCGCCAGTTGCGCCGCTATGAACAGAGTTGCTGAAATTAGAAGAACAAAAGTTTCTGGACGCCTCGATAACCATGAGAGAAAAATAGGTAATGATTGGGTTGTAAACCTACAGGGGCAGAGTTTCGCGGTCATAATAGCCGCTGATCCGCAAGGTTCGGATGTAGTTTTTGAGGATGGAGAAACTTTTCGTGTCAGCGGAAGTTGGGTGCCTGGGCAAAGCCTTGCAGAAATGACAGTGACTGGCTCGCCTCTGGTGATGAAGGTTGCTAAAATTTCTGGAGGCTTCCGCATTCGCAGCCGAGGTGCGGATTTAAAAGTGCATGTGCGCACTCCAGTTCAGGCAAGGCTCGCTCTACTTATGCCCGAAAAGCTTCCCCCAGACACATCTCGTCTGTTGCTCTGTCCGATGCCGGGCATGGTAGTTAAAGTAAATGTTGAGTTGGGTGATGAAGTGCAGGAAGGTCAAGCATTGTGCACTGTTGAAGCGATGAAAATGGAGAATATTCTACGTGCAGAGCGTAAGGGAATCGTTGCAAAAATCAACGCGGGCTCAGGTGATAGCTTGGCTGTGGATGACGTTATAATGGAATTCAAATAGTTCTTATGCCCAATGGTATTATTGCTAGATTGGGCGTACGTCAGTCAGCCAGTTGGCTTGGCAACTGTAGCGATTGTTCAAAAATTTTATTTTCTGGCCTTTATTTCCTGACGCCGCATCGGCATTTTATCAATTGCACGGCTTAGCGCCCGTACGTCCCATGGGGATGGTTTGCGTAGCTTGATCTGGCCGTCTTTACCAATCAAAATAACGACAAAGCCGCGTGGCCGGACTGTTTTTCGCAACAGGTTATTAGCCTCTGGATCAGAATCTAGCAGGACCACAACATTGCGTTCCTCCAATTCCACAATATTGCTGCGTAGCATATTGACTTGTCTTTCGAAATTTATGTCATTTGGACTATTTGCGAACACAAGTATAGGACGGTGTGTCCAAGCAAAATCTTCCAAATTTGTGTCTTTATCAATGAACCTGATTATAGGGTTACCCTCTGCGGCAACCATGTTGGTGAAAGTCAACAAAAATACAGCGACCATTATTTTTTTCATTCAAGCACCTCTTTTATAACATATAGGACAGGCTACTGGCTTTGCGAAGTGTCATATGGACTATAATTTGCAAAAATGGTTGAATTCTTTGCTCAAATCGCGCAAACGAAAAGTTGGTTCTAGGAGATGGACATGACAAAAAATAAAGATACTTGGCAGTCTTTGGCGGAACAGGAACTGCGCGGTCGGACAGTCGATGATCTAACTTGGAATACGTTGGAAGGTATCCGGATAAAGCCACTCTATACCGCTGAGGATATAGCAGACCTAAATCATATGGGCGGTATTCCGGGTCAGGAGCCTTTTACCCGCGGTGTAAAGGCAACGATGTACGCTGGTCGGCCTTGGACTATTCGCCAATATGCGGGGTTTTCCACGGCCGAGGAATCCAATGCTTTTTATCGCAAAGCTCTTGCGTCTGGTCAACAAGGTGTTTCGGTCGCTTTTGATCTAGCGACGCACCGTGGATACGACAGTGATCACGAACGCGTTGTGGGTGATGTTGGCAAAGCCGGTGTCTCCATCGACAGCGTCGAAGATATGAAAATTTTATTTGATGGTATTCCGCTGGATAAAGTCTCTGTTTCGATGACAATAAATGGCGCCGTCATTCCGGTCCTTGCGAACTTTATTGTTGCAGGTGAAGAGCAGGGTCATGCGCGCAGTGCGCTTTCGGGCACGATCCAAAACGATATCCTGAAAGAGTTTATGGTTCGCAATACGTATATCTATCCACCGGAACCTTCTATGCGCATTGTTGCAGATATTATTGAGTATACATCTGCTGAAATGCCCAAGTTCAACTCAATCTCCATTTCAGGCTACCATATGCAAGAGGCGGGAGCCAATCTGGTACAGGAATTAGCCTTTACCCTAGCCGATGGAAAAGAATATGTTAAAGCAGCCATGGATCGAGGAATGGACGTGGATGAATTCTCAGGTCGTTTGTCGTTCTTTTTTGCGATTGGTATGAATTTCTTTATGGAGGCGGCTAAATTACGCGCAGCGCGCCTTTTGTGGCACCGGATTATGACAGACCTTGGGGCAAAGAATCCGCGCTCCAAAATGCTGCGAACTCATTGCCAGACTTCGGGTGTGAGTTTGCAAGAACAAGATCCCTACAACAATGTGGTGCGTACCGCTTTTGAGGCAATGAGCGCCGTTCTGGGGGGAACACAGTCATTGCACACCAACGCATTAGATGAAGCAATTGCACTACCGACAGAATTTGCCGCCCGTATTGCGCGCAATACGCAATTGATATTGCAGGAAGAAACAGGCGTGACAAATGTTATCGATCCACTTGCTGGGTCGTATTACGTTGAAAAGCTAACATCAGACCTTGCTGAGGCGGCTTGGAAGCTGATTGAAGAAGTTGAAGAAATGGGGGGCATGACTAAGGCGGTTGCAACTGGAATGCCCAAACTGCGCATAGAAGAGGCTGCAGCTCAAAGACAGGCGGATATTGATAAAACAGAGCAAGTGATTGTTGGCGTGAATAAATATCGTTTGGATAAAGAGGATGATATCGATATTCTGGATATCGATAATGAGGCAGTTCGTGATTCACAAATCACGCGGCTCAAGTCGATACGTGTAGCGCGCGACGAGGCGAAATGCCAAGCAGCACTTGATGAGCTTACCCATCGTTCGAAGGAGGGGGGCAACCTTCTTGATGCTGCTGTTGATGCATCCCGCGCCCGTGCTACGGTTGGAGAGATTAGTATGGCAATGGAGAAAATCTTTGGCCGTCACCGCGCTGAAGTCAAAACTCTTTCAGGTGTCTATGGTAAGGCATACGAAGGTGATATAGCCTTTAAGGCCATTCAGAAATCAGTTGAAAAATTTGCCGAGAATGAGGGTCGAAGACCGCGCATGCTCGTAGTAAAGATGGGGCAGGACGGCCATGATCGCGGTGCAAAAGTTATTGCGACTGCCTTTGCTGATATCGGGTTTGATGTCGATGTAGGCCCTCTTTTTCAAACACCTGATGAAGCCGCGCAAGACGCAATTGACAATGATGTGCATGTGATTGGTATTTCCTCCCAAGCAGCGGGTCATAAAACCTTGGCACCGGCCCTAATTCGGATCTTAAAGGAGCGCGATGCTGAAGACATCCTCGTGATCTGCGGTGGCGTCATCCCTCAGCAGGACTATGATTTTCTTATGAATTCTGGGGTTAAGGCGATTTTTGGACCTGGCACAAATATTCCAAATGCTGCGCAAGACATTCTGGATTTGATTAAAGAAACCCGAAGTTGAACAGTGTAAATTGCTAAACTTCATCCTTTGGACCAATTTTTTGTTTTTAACAAAAAGGCAACAATTTGAATATTTGCCGAATGGCTAAAGCTTTACTGGTTGTAAAAATGTTAATTCTTGTATTCATACGCTCAAGGAGGAGCGATTATGACTAATTTTTTAAGAACAGGTATGTTTACGATAAGTGTGGTGGCGTTTGCACAGATGTCTGCCGCTGGTGGCTGGGAAGCCAGCACACTTGATACCTCATTTATGTACAATGAAGGCAACTATGCAGAAGCCGGCACTGCAGCAGTTACATACAATGTCAAGGCTACGACGCAGGCAAATACAGCCAAAACTAAAATGGCTAAGAACCAAAGTCGAACGTCATTAGCGTTCAAAACAAGTTTTGGTAGCTTTGACATAGGTTTAGCGAGCTATATGTCCGGGGCAATCCAGCTTAGTGGAGCGGATGCTCACAAGGCTGGTTGTAGTATCGCAGGTGCAGCAGTCGCGCTATGTTCAGTAGTTCCAAGTGGTGATGTAATCATGAATTCCTTAGCTGTGCTAGGTAGGTACAAGCTGAGTGATGAAATTTCATTAATGGCGGGAGCTAACAGATACTCTATCGCATCTGGCTCTACCGTCACTGCTTTAACGGGACATTACGAGGTGTCGGGCGATGAAATAGTGCCGACTTTAGGCGCTGCTTATGAGATGAGTGATATCGCTTTGCGTGTTGAGTTATTAGTTCAGTCCAAAACTAAAATCTCAAATTTTAAGGCTCAATCTAAGAGCCCTTTTACGGCTCTAGCTGACGTTACGGGCGAAAATATGACAATCCCACAAACAATGAAACTTAATTTTCAGAGTGGAATAGCCGAGAATACGCTGTTGTTTGGCTCTATCCATCAGGCAACTTGGAAAGATGCTCAGATCGATATTCCAGCAATCGGCAGTGGTACTGCACTGGGTGGTGTCGATCCTGTCAGTAGTGATTTTGCTAATAGAACAACATATTCAATTGGTATCGGTCGTAAGTTAACGGAGCAATTTTCTGGGCTTATCTCTTTTACAAGTGAGACTGGTGGTGGAAAGACTACCGCGGATCCTTTCACCTTGAGAAATGGATTTCAGTCTGTAAGCTTAGGCGGCCGCTATACGGCGGGTAACATGACTATAAGTGGTGGCTATAACTACACCATGCCCGGAGACGTCGATCTTGCGCACGCATCCGGACTTACTGCATCTTATAAAAACAACAACGTTTCTGCCATTGGTATAAAAGTTGGTTTTTCTTTCTAATATAAAATAAAGGCAGGGCGGCCAACGCCGTCTTGTCTAAGCTAAACTTACGAAACTTTCTTCTTAGGCAAACTCACAAAATTTCCTAGTCTTTTTTCTTTATTTGCATTCATGGCTTCTGCAATTTCATCTATTTTAAACTGTGACGAATTCCAAAGTGCAATGTAGTCGAGCGTATCCTCTGTCGAATGATCTCGTGAATAGTTTATCATTTTTTTGCATCCATACACCGCTAGTGGCGCCTTAGAGCCAATTTCGCGGGCTATTTCCAAGACTGCGCTAAGCATTTCCTCCTGGCTGTCATAAAGTTCATTGATCAGTCCAAAACGATGCGCATCCGCCGCTGTGATCCGCTTGCCGGTATACGCCATTTCCTTAACAAAGCCTTCGGGGATCAGTTTGGCGAGGCGTGGGAAGGTGCCTACGTCCGCTGTCATTGCAAGGTTTGTTTCAAATAGAGTGAAAAATGCATCCTTAGTGGCATAGCGCATGTCGCAGGCTGTTATAAGGTCAAGTCCTCCGCCGATACACCCACCCTGAATGGCAATAAGGATTGGAATTCTTGCCGCCTCAAGGGCTGTAAATGTTTTCTGAAGCCGAGTGACTTCATTATAAAAAATGGACTGTGCCTGCAGGTCTTGTTCCTCTTTGGTCTCTGCATCTGACTGGGCCAGACCACCAAAGAGCGATGTATCAAGACCTGAGGTGAAATGTGGTCCAGTGGAAGAAATAACAATAACGCGAGCCTTTGACCCGTTGTCTATGTCCTGCACCATCTGAGGTAATTCCTCCCAGAACTCGTGTATCATTGAATTGCGTTTGTCTGGTCGGTTCATAACAACATGCGCGACACGGTTTTCTATCGTAAGATCAAAGCACTTCATATGGGCCCTCATTTATGGCAATATTGTCTATCTTGAAGCTGATCATGACTATTTTTGGCTTTAAAAACAATAAACCACCTGTCAGTTTTTTGTATTACGCAACGTTATCGACAAAGTCTCGCCATATAGAAGTCTAATCGTTGTTATTATGATGCTCCCTTGAGAGAGCTCAACTCAGCAGATCGCTATTGTTGGTCTTCGAGGGCTTAAGCCGCCCGAGCAGCGTCGGCTTACCATATACTCTTGGCGCCCGTTCCAATTAATTGGTTTTCGCGTATTTTAAGAAACCTTTTCGAGCTTTGCGCGCGGTCTTACACTGAGCGCAACATAAATATCTCTGGTAAGTTAAACAGGGATCAATGTGTAAAAGTTAAGAGAGGTCACCCCGCCGTCAAGCAACTTGCTACAAAGCTCAGTGTCTAAAGCAGTGGATAGCAAATCGCTTCGATCATCCCGTGATGCTTTGCTATATATAATATCCATCCAAGGGGGAATTTGCGCCCCACAACATGCTGCAAACTTCTTGGTATTTTCCCAGTTTTCGATTGATAAAATACCTGGCACGATAGGAGCGTTGATCCCTGTTTTCGCATAGGCATCCCGAAACCTGAAAAAACCATCAGCTTGAAAAAAGAACTGCATAATTTCATCGGATGCACCGACGTCTAATTTGCGCTTTAGCCATTCTATGTCCTGACTAATATCTTTTGCTTCCGGGTGTATATTTGGATACGCACCAACAAAAATATTGAAATCATCCATCTATTTGAGCGCTGTTATCATCTAACAGGTATCTTTAAACCCCTCTGGGTGTTGTACCAAAAAAGGCTCTCCCTTTGGAGGATCTCTGCGTAAGGCAACAATATTTTTTATGCCTTTGGTTGCAAAATCAACTGCGATCTCCAGCACGGTCTCCTTGCTTGAGCCGGCTCAAGTTAAATTGGCAACGACGCTTAAATTGGCCGATTGGCTTAGCGCGTTCCCAGCGTCAAACGTTAGCTTACGGGTTGTTTCGCCGGCGCCGCATGTAACCGAAACAAAGGGTGGATGGAGATCTGCTAAAGTGTCAATAGTATCTGACAAGCGGAAGGCTTTCCTAATACTACGTGGTGGAAAAACTTAAAAGAAATTTTTGGTAGCGCCTTAGTGCCTCCTTTAATATTTGCTAAAGGGTCTCATATGATTTATCATTAAAAAAATTCATAAATATAAACAAAGTTATGAGCTTGATGTGGAAATGTACATAAAGTTTCGCCATTTACGAACGATTAAAGCGATCCATGAAGCAGGTGGCGTCGCCAAGGCGGCTAATCAGCTTAATATTACGCAATCTGCGCTTAGTCATCAGATAAAAGGACTTGAGCATCAGACGGGTGTCGATTTGTTTGTCCGCCGTTCAAAACCTTTGAAGCTTTCTCCTGCTGGTCTACGTCTGTTACGGACAGCGGAAAAAATCCTTCCAGAAATGGAGGCGCTTCAAGTTGAGTTTTCTGGCTTGCGTGGCGGGCGAACGGGGCGGCTTCACATAGCTATTGAATGTCATGCCTGTTTTGAATGGCTTTTTCCCGTGCTTGAAAAATTCCGAAAAAGCTGGCCTGATGTAGATGTTGATATTCGTCCTGGCTTGGCATTCGATGCGCTCCCGGCACTGCAAAAAGAAGAGGTGGATATTGTCATATCCTCAGACCCGGAATTATTGCCTGATATTTCCTTCGTGCCTCTGTTTGATTATGAACCGGTCTTTGTTGCATCCAGTTTAAATCCTCTTTCGGGAAAACAGTTCATTGAGGCGGAAGACTTTAGGTCACAGACGCTTATAACTTATCCAATTGAGCGTTCGAGATTAGATGTTTTCAGTCAGCTTCTTATACCGAATAAAGTCGAGCCTACCGCAATCCGTCAGATTGAGCTTACTGCAGTTATTTTGCTTTTGGTCGCTTCAAATAGAGGGGTGACTGTTCTTCCAGACTGGGTGGTTCGGGAAGTAAACTATAGTTCTGATTACGTAACACGACCATTGACGGACAAAGGAATTAATCGCCGTCTCTATGCCGCAACGCGGTTAACCGATTTGAAGAAGCCTTTCTTTATCGACCTCATAAAACTGGCCGGAGAAGAAGCAAAGCGACTTCAACTAATGTAATTCGTCAGAAAATTATAGTTAATCTCTGACGGATTCAGTCTTTAAATAACTACCAAGTCAGAGGCCATTTGGCGCCCATCTCGTCCTTCTTGAAGTTCAAAACTTACTTTCTGATTATCAGCCAAGCCGGTCAATCCCGATCTCTCTACTGCTGATACATGAACAAATACGTCATTACCTCCACCATCGGGTGCAATGAAACCGTAGCCTTTAGTTGTATTAAACCACTTCACGGTGCCGCTGGGCATGTTCCGTGTCTCCTTCTACTTCACCTATCCCATACTGGGCCTATTTAAGACCTCTAGAACAAATGCGGCGAACAAATGTCGCTGCCTCACTCAGAGAGGCTCAGGATTTAATTGTTCTGCCCACTGGTATAAAAATCAAGGAAAAATATTAATATTTTTCGATCAGGCTTCTTACTTTTATCAAATCTGGTAATTTTTACTTCAATTGTTTGGGTTGAAAATCTATTAATAACGCATGCCGACCAGATGGTCGTGTCACGTAAGGTGGGCCGGAGATAGGGGAAAAATCTCAATATAAACGGCGTTTTTATGGGAGAATGGCGCCATATTAGTTTAAGTCTTTCCGGTTTTATATTTATAATTTGGGAAGCTCTTAATGCGCAAGGGCGCTGCTTTACAGCAATTAAATTTTTCAAGTTTTATCTAACGTTGATAAAACACCTGATGCTCAAGTTGCCTGATGAGATGCGGTATTTGGCCAATGGGGCGTAGTTAGTTGTGCCTAATTGTACTGATTCGTCTCAAAATAATATGGTCCGAAGAGAGTTTACCCTCAACGTATTTGAACATAAACAAGAGTAAAAAGGTCCAAAGTGTGTTTTTGTAAAGGATGAGCCTGTCGACTGAGTGGTCAGATCAGGCGCCAATTATTTTTGCGTCATGGAGAATACATTGTCCACGAAGATTGGTCAGACTTTGCACGATTACGCTGCCGATCTATCCAGCTGTAGTCAGATAGGTCAAAAGTATGAGCACTATTAACAGAGGCAAAACAAACTTGGCATAAGTTCCGATGGAACATACCAATCGGTGAGCAAAATATAATTGCTCTGTGTCGTAGCTGATGTCTTCTATGATGCATAGGAATCTCTGAACATACGCACCTAAAGAAAGTCTTCAAAGATCGGAATCTCTCATCCAGTTTGGATATCGTAGGGGACCAGAATTTGATCTAAGATGCACCTGAAAATATAATTCATGCTACCAAATGAAATCTAATTGTTTGCTCTGTAAAGTATATTTTAAAATCGTTTATTCCAGTGATTAATCTGATCATGATGTTTCCCCAAATAAAAATATCTTCAACACAGCCATTTAGCGTAAGAACCTGCAGGGTCTGATGGAAGTTGAAATCGTTCGATTGTTTATAAGGTACTAGTTTTTGTCCAGGTTGCTGAAGCAACATTTGCATATGGGCTCACGGTTTCAAAAAAATGGATCAAGCAGAGACATAGTTTTAACTTTTCTTGACGTAATTTAACCCTTTATTCTAACTTTAGTCGCCGACGTTTTGGGGACAAATTCAGGTTAGGTGGGTACTAATATCAACTAATAATTATGCTGTATTTTATACCTTTGGTGCGAACGAATGTCAACTTCAGTCAGAGAGATGTCTGATAAATAGGGTTGTCCGGCGCCTGAGGTTTCAACGTTTAAGAATGGTGCAGTAAAACTATTTCAATCCGATCATAGAAGATCTGGTGGCGTGGCCTCTTTTGAAAGCGCACTCACTACGTCCATCAGCGGGCTCACGCTCGTTTGTTTTTTGCCAAGACGGCGGACCGATACGGTCTTTTCTTCAACTTCCCGCATACCACAAGCTAGAATGACCGGCACTTTGCCAACTGAATGCTCACGAACCTTGTAGTTTATTTTTTCGTTGCGCAGGTCGGCTTCTGCCCTAATACCTGAAGCGTTTAATGCGGCGACGATTTCGAGGCAATAATCGTCAGCGTCTGAAACGATGGCAGCGACGACGACTTGGCGTGGTGCAAGCCACAAAGGTAACTTTCCTGCAAAATTTTCAATTAAAATTCCTAGAAAGCGTTCAAAGGAACCTAGGCATGCCCGATGAAGTATGTAGGGGCGGTGTTTATTTCCATCTTCTGCAATATAATTAGCCCCAAGTCGCTCTGGGAGGTTAGGGTCAACTTGAAAAGTACCACATTGCCAAACGCGTCCAATAGCATCCGTTAGTTTAAAGTCAAGTTTGGGGCCGTAAAATGCGCCCTCACCGGGATCAAGGGTATAGGCATTCCCAGTCGCCTTGATCGCATTTTCCAAAGCGCTTTCAACATGGTCCCAGCTTTCTTCCGAACCGACACGCTTTTCTGGACGCGTTGCAAACATAATTTCAAATGTTTCAAAACCAAGATCTTTGTAAACACCAGAAAGAAAATCGATGAACTTTGCACATTCAGACTCAATTTGATCTTCAGTGCAAAAAATATGCCCATCGTCTTGTGTAAATCCGCGTACACGCATGATTCCGTGTAGCGCACCTGATGGCTCATATCGGTTACAACTGCCAAATTCGGCCATGCGCAGCGGTAGATCACGATAGGATTTTAGACCCTGATTGAAAATCTGTATATGGCAGGGGCAGTTCATTGGTTTAAGCGCGTTTATTGACTTTTCCCGCGCGTGCTCCTCTTCTACTTCGACGATAAACATATGCTCTTGGTACTTGTCCCAATGCCCGGACGCTTCCCACAGCTTTCGGTCAACGACCTGAGGAGTATTCACTTCGTCATACCCATCCATGCGCTGCTTGCGGCGCATATAATCCTGTAAAGTTGTATACACGAGCCAACCGTTCGGGTGCCAGAAGACTTGACCCGGAGCTTCCTCTTGCATGTGGTATAAATCCATTTCGCGGCCAAACTTGCGATGGTCGCGTTTTGCAGCCTCTTCCAGCATATGCAAATGTGACTTAAGAGCATCTTTGTTAAGGAAGGCCACCCCATAAATACGCTGTAGCATGGCACGATTGCTGTCGCCTCGCCAATACGCTCCCGCAACGGACATCAATTTGAAAGCGTCGGCAGGCACTTGGCTTGTATTTTGAAGATGTGGACCCCGGCATAGGTCCTGCCATTCCCCATGCCAGTACATTCGTAAGGGTTCATCGCCCGGGATTGCATCAATTAGTTCGACTTTGTAGGGCTCATTATTGTCGCTATAATACTGTATGGCATCTTCACGCCGCCATACTTCAGTGCGTATCGCATCGCGCTTGTTTATGATCTCTTTCATCTTCTTTTCGATAAGGCCAAGGTCTTCGGGCGTGAAGGCTTCTTTGCGGTCAAAATCGTAATACCAACCGTTTTCAATGACTGGGCCAATTGTTACTTTTACATCGTGCCAGATCTCCTGGACGGCGCGCGCCATAATATGTGCAAGATCGTGGCGCACAAGCTCTAACGCTGAGTTTGCATCTTTCAAGGTATTGATGGCGATGCTGCTGTCAGTATTAATCGACCACTGAAGATCCCAGTGGGATCCATTCACAGTTGAACTGATCGCCTTTTTACTAAGTGAGGTGGATATATCGGTTGCGACCTCCATGGAAGTTATCCCTGTGGGGTATTGTCTTTGATTGCCATCTGGGAGAGTGAGCGTAATTTGGGGCATCTTTGTCCTTCTCGTCGTTTTGGCGCCTACAAAAGCACCCGGTTGCGGGTAGAAGATGCAAAAGCTTGTGGCGGTTGAACCGAATGTAGTCAAGATCGCTTTCGCAAAGTATCGTTTTCTCTTAAAGGTCTGATTGGTTTTAATTATGATCTGGGCTATTGAGCCACAGTATATACAAATGGCGTGTGAAACACGTCAACAAGCAACGGGAGTAGCCATGCCTGAGTATCTTGAAACGGAACAAGGTCGGCGAATAGCGTATTCAAAACACGAGGGAAAATCGCCTACCGTGGTATTTTTAGGTGGTTTCAAGTCTGATATGGAAGGTTCAAAAGCGACCTATTTAGAAGATTGGGCCAGACGCAATGGACAATCATATTTACGATTTGACTACTCTGGCCATGGCCAGTCCTCCGGGTCGTTTACAGATGGGTGCATAGGAGATTGGACAGAAGATAGTGAGGCGGCGCTTAGGGCTTTGACAGAAGGCCCCTTAGTCCTAATAGGCTCTTCTATGGGGGGCTGGATATTGCTTTTGCTTGCCAAACGACTGGCTGAACGCATTGTTGGGGCGTTGACTATTGCAGCAGCACCAGATTTTACTCAAGACAGCATGTGGCCTAGCCTTTCAGAAAAACAGCAAGATGAGATCATGACAAAAGGTGTTACCCTCCTGCCGTCTGAATATGGTGATCCATATCCGATCACGCGCAAGCTTATTGAGGACGGTAAAAATCATCTTGTACTACAAGAGCCTTTAAGGGTGAAATTTCCGGTTCGCATGCTCCAGGGGAGCCTTGACAGCAGCGTTTCGAGAGCCACGGCCTTAAATATGTTTGACCATTTTGAGGCGGCGGATTTACAGTTGAATCTCATAAAGGGTGGCGATCATTCATTATCGACTTTTGACTGTCTTGAGATCATTAAAAAATCTCTACATGATCTTCTTAATGTGGCAGATGCTTCAATCGAAGAGTTTTGAATCCGTTGATAGCTCCCAAAACCGGTTAGGCAACATCGTCCATACACAAAATCAGTACACTAATTTGCACACGTATGCACAATTGGCTTGATTAGGATCAAATAGCCAGTATCATTCAGCAGGCAAACCGTCCCACTGGCCACAATAAAAAACTCGGGAAATAAGTGAATATGTCTGAATATCTTAAACAGAGTAAGCCAGAGGCGGAGCGCGCTGCTGATGATGCAAAAGTGCGCAACATTGTGGAAAATACGCTTGATGAAATTAAGACAGGAGGAGATGCCGCTGTCAGGGCGTTGTCTGAAAAATTTGATGGTTATAGACCCAAAAATTTTCGATTAAGTGGCACAGAAATAGAGGTGCTTATAGCGGCACTTACCCCACGTGAGGTTGCCGATATCAAGTTTGCTCAAGAGCAAGTTAGGAATTTTGCTCAAGCACAACGTGACAGTATGCTTGATATAGAGGTGGAAACAATGCCTGGTGTGATTTTGGGTCATAAGAACATTCCCGTTCAATCCGTCGGGTGCTATGTTCCGGGCGGTAAATTTCCAATGGTCGCATCCGCACATATGTCCGTAGCCACCGCAAGTGTTGCAGGCGTGCCGCGTATTATTGCCTCTACTCCACCCTTTAATGGTCGTCCCAATCCAGCAGTGATTGCCGCGATGCATTTTGGTGGGGCGCATGAAATCTATGTCCTTGGGGGTATTCAAGCTGTTGGCGCAATGGCGTTGGGAACCGAGACGATTGAACCTGTTCATATGCTGGTCGGTCCTGGTAATGCTTTTGTAGCTGAGGCCAAAAGGCAGCTTTTTGGGAAAGTAGGGATTGATCTGTTTGCTGGACCAACGGAAACGATGGTAATTGCCGACGATACAGTCGATGCAGAACTATGTGCAACGGATCTTTTGGGGCAGGCCGAACACGGATATAACAGTCCGGCGGTTTTGGTTACAAACTCTCGAAAGCTTGCTACAGAGACAATGGCCGAAATAGAGCGCCTACTAAAAATGCTCCCCACTCGCGATACTGCAGAGGTGAGTTGGCGCGATTATGGTGAAGTGATCCTATGCGAGGATTACAATGAAATGCTGAGTGTTGCAGATGAGATTGCGTCCGAGCACGTACAAGTGATGACAGATCGAGACGATTGGTTTCTGGAAAATATGACCTCTTACGGCGCTCTGTTTCTTGGGCCGCGTACCAATGTATCTAACGGAGACAAGGTTATTGGAACCAACCATACGCTACCAACGAAAAAGGCAGGGCGCTACACGGGCGGTCTTTGGGTTGGTAAGTTCCTAAAAACGCATAGCTATCAAAGGATCACCACCGATGAGGCTGCAACTTTGATCGGGGAATATGGCTCACGTCTTTGTATGCTTGAAGGGTTTATTGGTCACGCTGAACAGTGTAACGTGCGTGTGCGTCGATACGGGGGCGTCAACATTCCATATGGTGAAGGTGCGCCATATCGTGACCGCGATTAAGAAAGCTGATCCCGTATGATCAATCAGCGCAATAAAGATCAGATACGAAAATTTTGGGCTGATTTGGATGCTGCCGGACCAGAAGATATCCATAGAACTTTTGCAGCCTATTTCGCGCTGGACTGCCAATGGAACGGCCCTGCGCCCTTTTACCTTCAAAGCGGTCCGAAAGCGATTGCCGAAAGTTTTTGGTCACCTTTGAAACGCAGCATTCCTGATTTAAAGCGTGAAACGCATATGATCTTTGGTGGAAACTCCTCCGGTCGTGCGGATGAGGGGCTGGATGGAGAAATGTGGGTCTGTGGAACAGGTTACCTGAAGGGATATGCCGTCGATGATTTTATCGGTATTCCCGCAACGAACCATCCGTTACAATTGCGCTGGGGTGAATTTTACTGTTTGCGAGAGGGTAAAATCGTTGCTAGCCAGATGATCCTTGATTTTGTTGATTGGTTCGAACAGTTAGGCCTTTTAGCTCTGCCGAAAATGCGCGGAGTGGCACATGTCTATCCCGCTCCAACAGGATATAATGGTCTACTGCATGATCAACAGGATCTGTTAGAGACGAATAAAACGATGCAGTTTGGCCGTAAGTTTATCTATGGAGGTTTAAACCAATACGATACGACAGATCTTTCCAGCATGGGAATGGCAGGGTTTTTTCACAAAAACGTCAAATGGTATGGTCCGGGGGGTATCGGTGCATGTCTAAGCCTTGATGAATTTGAGAGGCTTCACCAACGTCCTTGGCTGGTCGCATTTCCCGACCGTAAGGTCCAAGACTTAGACGCGTTGATAGCAGAGGGTCCATTGCTTGGGGCCGCAGGAATAGCCGGCGTAAAAGCGACCCATTCTGGTCCCTATTTGGATACCAAAGCAACTGGCAAGCCGATCTCAGTCAGCGGATTAGATTTTTGGATTAGAGACGGTGATAAGCTCACGGAAAACTGGGTATTTGTCGATATGATCGATCTCTTCTCTCAAATTGGGCAAGACCTCTTTGCACGGATGCTTGAGCAGGCCCAAAGTTTTAAGAGTGGTGCTAAATGACCGCGCCTATCCTAGAGTTGTCGCGCGACCTTAAGGCTATCATAACGCCAGTCGGCAAGGCGATGTATGACTTTACCGAAGACGGTGTTCGAGCGGCTCTTTCAGATGCCGCACACGCGGATGTGGTGTTTCATGCGCCGCATCCGTGGGGGGATCTGCGAGGCGTCGATCAAATATATCAAACGCTTTATGCCCCTTTATTCCAAGCGCTTCCAGACTTAGAAAGGCGTGATTTCATTGTTGTCGCAGGCAGCACAGATGAATCTGCCCACTGGATTGGTTGCGCAGGATATTATTTGGGAACATTTGTGGCGCCTTGGTTGGACATTTTACCCACAGGCCACATCATGCATATGCGCTTTCATGAGTTTTACAGAGTTGATGCTGGAAAGATTGTTGAAATTCAGGCAGTTTGGGATATTCCAGAGGTCATGATACAGGCGTCTTGCTGGCCGATGGCACCCTCTTTGGGACGCGAATGGCACGTCCCTGGACCAGCCGTACAAAATGATCCCGCTAAAGCTGTATTTGACCCTAAACTCACTCAAGATAACCAAAATTTGGTTCTTGAGATGGGGCGTTTTATGAAAAAATATCCGTCGGAGGGTGGGGCTGAAGTTATGGAACTTGAGCGGTTTTGGCATCCGCGCATGAACTGGTATGGGCCATCTGGGATCGGGACGGGGCGTGGAGTTGCTGGATTTAGAAACTGGCACCAAATTCCCTTTATCAATGCAATGCCAGATCGTGGCCAAAACCAAGATGGTGTTTGTGCCCATTTCTTTGCGGAAAATGATATTGTTGCAGTGACTGGCTGGCCAAATATGGCGCAGACCGTGAGCGCCAATGGATGGTTGGGTATTGCGCCAGCGGGCCAGAAAGTAACCCTTCGATCACTTGATTTTTGGCGAATAGAAAATAATCTGATCCGCGAAAATTGGGTTTTGATTGACCTTCTGGATGTATTTGATCAAGTTGGTATCGATGTGCTGGCGCGGATGCGGGAATTCAATAAGGTCCGTCCCAGTGCGGCGATAAAATTTCCTGTAGGAGACCCATAATGTTACCCAAAACACCTTCTTTTCGCCTTGATGGAAAAAGCGCATTGGTTGTGGGGGGCTCCCGTGGAATTGGAATTGGATGCTCTATGGCATTGGCTGAAGCAGGGGCAGACGTCCTCATTGCCGCGCGCAGTAAAAGTCAGGTTAAAGATGCCGCGGCACAAATCTGTGCCGCTGGTTACAAAGCGCGTGGAATTGCTCTGGATGTGACAGATCAAACGGGCGTTTGCGACATTTTTAAGACACATGGTCCCTTTGATGTAATGGTCAATTCTGCTGGTATAGCGCGACATGGATCACCTATCGATACAACCCCAGAGGATTTTGACGCAGTCATGAACGTCAACGTGCGAGCTGCTTTCTTCCTTGCGCAAGCAGCGGCGCGGGGCATGCAGTCGCTTGGGGGAGGGTCCATTATTCAAATAAGCAGCCAGATGGGGCATGTTGGAGGTAAGGATCGCGCGGTCTATTGCGGATCAAAACATGCCATTGAAGGTTTTAATAAAGCCATGGCAATCGACCTTGCGCCCGATAGAATCCGTGTAAATTCAGTGTGCCCCACGTTTATTCGGACGCCTTTGACAGAGCCTACTTTTGCAGACCCTCAAAAAGTGGCTTGGATACTGGAAAAAATAAAATTGGGGCGCGTTGGGGAAGTCGAAGACATTATGGGGGCTGTTTTGTTTTTAGCGACAAATGCTTCACTTTTGGTGACAGGGACCTCTATCCTTGTCGATGGTGGGTGGACTGCCGGATGACGCAATATTCATTCTTTCATGAACAAGCGATTTTGGATTGGCAATGTGGGTCCAATCTGCACAGCTTACTAAAGCCGTGTTTAATGGGGTCGGATTTTAGGAAGGCAGCTGGTCATGTAAAGTCAGCTTCAAAGCTGGAAGGATAAGTGATGCAGGGATTTGAAAGTCGCTGGAAAGATTTCCCCGATTATATTCTTGGAATAACTAAGGAAATTTGGGAAGACCGTAACATTGGTCCTAAGATCCGGCAATATTACGGTAAAGATGTTATTGTGCGGATGCCAAGCGGTATTTCTAAAGGGGCTGAGGCAACCGTCAGTGCAACAGCTGCAACCTTGAACGAATTTCCCGATCGTGTTTTACTTGGCGAGGATGTGGTTTGGTCTGGGACACCCCAAGAGGGAATGCTTTCGTCGCATCGAATTTTTTCAACGGCGACACATCGCGCAGATGGAGCCTTTGGTACTGCGACGGGTCAGGCCGTCGCCACACGAGCGATTGCGGATTGCTTCGCTAAGGATGGCGTTATTACGGACGAATGGCTGGTGCGGGATAATGGTGGACTGGTGCGCCAACTCGGACAAGATCCACGCGCTTGGGCGGCAAAGAAAGTTGATGCCGGCCACCGCGCTTTTGATCCTAGTCAAAATATTGTTGGGCCATATACATCAAAGGGAAACGACAGTGAATGGGGCCAAGCTCTGGTGGATATTCTGACCCGCATGATGACGGCTGACTTTTCAGTAGTTGCCGGTCAATACGATCGGGCATGTCACTTGGAATATGCCGGTGGTGTCACTGGGCATGGGCATACGGCTGCTGATGCGTTTTGGCTACCGCTCAGGGCGTCATTTCCATCTGCAGAATTCCAGATTGAGCACCAGATTGGACTGGTCGACCCGCTGATGCCGCCACGGGCCGCGGTGCGATGGTCTCTTACAGGGCAGCACGATGGATGGGGCGCGTTTGGCATGCCAACGTCAGCTCCTATCTATTTAATGGGTATGACACACGCAGAATTTGGATCTTATGGCCTTCGAAGAGAATATACACTTTATGATGAAACTGCGGTCTGGATGCAAATTCTGACACATACTGGATGAAAAGGTGACATATGATCCCTAAAGAAATGGAACAACGCATTGTAAGATACGGTGATTTAATACCTTGTAGAACTGCATTTATTGACGCTCATACGCCTGGAAGTGATAAAAAAGAAAACTTTACCATTATTGGCGCTGGTGTCTCTGAAAGCGCTGACCAGCACGTGCATATAAAGGATACGCCTGGCTTCAATATCGGTGCAGCAGGACAACCGCCAAAATGTCGGAATTCGCTCCATAGCCACCGCACGGCAGAAGTTTTTTTTGTTCTAAAAGGCAGGTGGCGGTTTTTCTGGGGACTATACGGCGATGCAGGTGAGGTTGTGCTAGAGGAAGGAGATATTATTAATATTCCCACAGGTATATTTCGCGGATTTGAAAATATTGGCAATGACTATGGGATGATTATGGCAGTCCTTGGTGGGGATGATGCTGGGGGTGGTGTCATATGGGCTCCACAAGTGATTGATGATGCTCAGGCACACGGACTTGTGCTTGGTGAAAATGGACGACTTTATAATACTAAAGCTGGCGATCATCTGCCTTCTGATATGTCTGCGATGCCGCTGTTGACGGACGAAGAGTTAAAGGCCTTTCCTGAGCTTCCAGCCAAAGATGTGGTGCCAAATCATGTGGCGCGTTATTTGGATATGGTGGCATTGTCGCAAAAAGAACCCGCGCGGGTAATTGGACCGCATTCTATGTTGCCCGACCGCCCGGGTTTCGAAGTTGATTTTTTGACAGCTCTTTCGCTTGAAGGTGAAATGCAGTTAAGTGATCGTCACAATGTGCTCATGGGAATGCGTGGTCATTGGTACGTTGATTGTGATGGTGGCAAGTGCACTCTTGCCCCAGGTGATACGATGGCAATACCACCTGGATTGGCCTATAAAATTAGTCCAGCTATGTCAGGCGAATGCTCTCTTTTCCGGGTGGCAAATACCGATGATCCTGCCGGAGCAACGGCAAGATTGCTGTAGCTTTAATCAACTTAGTTTTTTTTACCTAGTTAGAGAGATGTATTACGCTTGGAACCACTTGATTGACATGCAACCTCACAATCTGAAATGTTAATTCAGTAATTCAGTAATTCAGTAATTCAGTAATTCAGTAGTTCTTGCCGCTTGATAAGATAGGACATCCACCTCATAGTAAATAAATGGCGACTGAACCTTGTCAGACTTCTGAGTAAATAGTTTGGATCGTTTGTGATTGAATTCTGGAGACACAGATGGCAAAAATATTAACCACGCATGTCGGCAGCTTACCGCGGACACAGGAAGTTGTGGATTTGATATTTGCGCGCGAGAACGGCGATGCATTTGATACCCAAGCTTTCGATTATACGATGAAGCAAGCGTGTGAAGAAACAGTGCGCCGACAGTCTGAGTCAGGTATCGATATTGTCAGTGATGGCGAAACATCAAAGATCAGCTATGCGACTTATGTAAAAGATCGCTATACTGGCTTTGGTGGGGATAGCCCGCGGAATGCTCCAGCAGACCTCAAGCAATTTCCAGGATTTCTTAAGCGGCTGGCTGAAGATGGTGGGACGCCTACTTATGCGCGCCCGATGTGTATCAGCGAGGTGAAGAGTAAAGGTCAGGATGAACTCTTGAAAGACATTCGTCATCTGAAATCAGGAATGGACCAGCACGGTGCGCAGGGTGGCTTTATGAATGCGGCATCACCTGGTGTCATCTCTTTGTTCTTGCAAAATGATTTTTACGCAAACAGTGAGACCTATCTTGGCGCTTTGTCAGATGTGATGCGCGACGAATACAAAACGATTGTTGATAGCGGTCTCTTCCTACAGCTTGATTGCCCAGATTTGGCACTGTCGCGTCACATGCTTTTTAACGACCTGAGTGATGATGAATTTT
>JAQWKM010000029.1 GCA_029247845.1 Paracoccaceae bacterium
AGCTTGATGCAAACGATTCGTGGCAATGAAATTGGCATGATCTTTCAAGAACCAATGACAGCGCACAACCCTGTTTTTACCGTGGGGCGTCAATTGACTGAAGGGCTTCGTGTACACAAAGGAATGACTCGCGCGCAGGCCCGGTCTCGGGCTCTTGAGCTTTTGCACCAAGTAAGAATTCCTGAACCTACTAGTCGCCTGTCTCAATATCCGCATGAATTGTCGGGTGGCATGCGCCAGAGAGTGGTCATCGCGATGGCTTTGGCATGCGAACCGCGGCTACTGATTGCAGATGAGCCAACAACAGCTCTAGATGTTACAATCCAAGCTGAAATTTTGGCATTGATTGATCGGTTAAAACGCGAAACCGGAACGGCGGTTATGTTTATCACTCACGATATGGCAGTTGTAGCCCAAATGGCTGATCGTGTTGTTGTTATGTACCGGGGTAACAAAGTTGAAGAGGGCACTGTCGAGCAGATCTTTGAAAGTCCGCAGCACGACTACACGAAGGCCCTTTTGGCGGCTGTTCCGAAATTGGGAGAAATGCGCGGTAAGCCTTATCCCGAGCGGATGCGACTTATAGGTAATTCTAATGATGCGCTTGCCCCTTTGATTGGGACAGATGAACCTCTTTTAGAAGTTAAAAACCTTGTAACGCGGTTCCCGATGTCTGGTGGTCTCCTTCGGCGAACAGTATCAAGTGTACATGCTGTGGAAGACGTCTCTTTTACTTTGATGAGGGGCCGTACGCTAGCGTTGGTGGGTGAGTCTGGATGCGGAAAGTCGACAGTGGGCAGGTCGCTTTTGCGGCTTGTCTCGCCGATGTCCGGTGAAGTGAAGATAGAGGGCGAAAATGTTCTGGAGATGAGTAAGAAAGGTCTGCGCGCCGCACGCTGTAATATGCAGATGGTATTTCAAGACCCCTTTGCATCGCTTGACCCACAAATGTTGCTGATGGATCAGGTTGCAGAGCCGATGTTGAATTATGTAACGCACAAAGGTCGTGCCTTGACAGAACGGGTTGAGATGCTCTTTAATCGGGTTGAACTTCCGCTCAGTTTTTTGCGTCGCTACCCTCATGAACTTTCTGGGGGGCAAAGGCAAAGGGTTGCTATTGCGCGGGCTCTTGCGCTTAATCCGAAACTGATTATCGCAGATGAGGCCGTCAGTGCCCTAGATGTATCTGTTCAGGCGCAAGTGTTAAACCTGATGATGGAGTTGCAGTCAGAACTTGGTATTTCATTCCTATTTATCAGTCACGACATGGCGGTTGTGGAACGTGTTTGTCATGATGTGGGTGTTATGTATTTGGGTCGTATTGTTGAAATAGGACCCCGCTCTAAAGTCTTTGAAAATCCCCAACACGCCTATACACAGGCCTTGATGAAGGCAGTTCCGATTGCTGACCCGCGTCAGCGTAAATCTGAAAAAGATTTAAATTTTAAACCGATACCATCCCCAGTGCATGATTTAGGTTATGTTGCTGAACCTTCTGAATACAAGAAAGTTTCAGATGGGCATTTCGTTCTTACAATAGATAGTGGTTATTAAATATGAGATCAGAACGCTTGGCTCCATTCGAGCTAATGGAAAAATTGGTGTCCTTCCCAACCGTCAGCCGGGACAGTAACCTCCCACTTGTTGACTGGGTTGAAGACTATCTTGCCAGTCATGACATTGTGGCCTACCGGCGCTATGATGAGACGGGCGAAAAGGCGGCGCTATTTGCACATGCTGGCCCCGATATTGAAGGTGGGCTTGTTCTATCGGGGCACACGGATGTGGTGCCTGTTGATGGACAACCTTGGGACAGTGATCCTTGGACAGTGACACGGAGAGAAGACAAATATTATGGGCGTGGCGTCTGCGATATGAAAGGCTTTGACGCTCTGGCCATCTGGGCCGTTGTCGAGGCCTCGTATCGTCCCCTAGCACGACCACTGCAGCTTGCGCTAAGCTATGATGAAGAAGTTGGTTGCTTAGGCGCCCCCCCAATGATTGAGCAAATGCTGGAAGTTTTACCCAAGGCCAGTGCGGTAATTGTTGGAGAACCCTCCACGATGCTAGCGGTCACGGCGCATAAAGGTGGTATCGGTTACGCCACGCATGTGGTGGGGTTTGAAGTCCACTCATCCATTAGTCACACAGGCGTCAGTGCCATTATGTCTGGCGCAAAGATTATTGAATGGGCCAACCAAGTGAATGCAGCCAATAAAGCTGCCGAGCCGAGCGAAATTGCGGCTATGTTCGACCCGCCCTACACAACTGCCCATGTTGGTATGGTTTCTGGTGGAACAGCACATAATATCACGGCAAAAGATTGCCATTTCAGCGTTGATTTTCGCGTGGTCGCAGACGAGAATAGCGATGATTGGTACGAAAAACTGATGGGCCGTGTGCGCGAAGTTGAAGCTGATATGAAGTCAGTCCACCCTAAGACGCATATAGAGGTCACGCCGCGGTTTTTCGTGCCGGGACTGAAGCCTGAGGAAAACGGAGAGGCCGAGACCCTGGTACGCCAACTCACAGGTGATAATGGAGATCACGTAGTATCCTACGGCACGGAAGCAGGGCAGTTTCAACATCGTGGCTATTCTGCCGTTATTTGCGGACCTGGCGACATTGCGCAAGCCCATCAGCCGAATGAATTTATTGAAATTTCACAGTTTGAGGCAGGTCACCAATTTATGAAAGATCTCCTTGTGCGCATGGAAAAGAGTTAAGACATGCCTATTAAAAACCGTTTTGCGGAATTACATGATGAAATTTGTGGTTGGCGCCAAGATATCCATCAAAACCCCGAATTGCTGTTTGATACGCATCGTACATCTGCTCTTGTTGCGGATCGGCTAAATGAGTTTGGCGCAGATGAAGTGGTAACAGGCATTGGTCGCACAGGCGTAGTTGGAGTGATAAAGGGCAAATCCAATACATCGGGTAAAGTTATTGGTTTGCGCGCGGATATGGACGCTTTGCCCATTCAGGAAGCAACTAGCCTTGAATATGCCAGCAAAACGGATGGCGTGATGCACGCCTGTGGTCATGACGGCCACACAGCAATGCTTTTGGGCGCGGCAAAATACCTTGCGGAAACTCGACAGTTTGACGGAACAGTTGTGGTCATTTTCCAACCAGCGGAAGAGGGCGGTGGTGGTGGTCGTGAAATGTGCGAAGACGGTATGATGGATCAGTTTGGTATTCAGGAAGTCTACGCAATGCACAATTGGCCTCTTTTTGCGTCTGGTGAATTTACAATTCGGTCAGGGCCATTTTTTGCGGCCTCAGACCTGATCGAAATAACTATCACCGGAGTGGGAGGGCATGCAGCAAAACCACAAGAAACGGTCGATACAACGCTCGTGGCCAGCCATCTGATTTTGGCACTGCAATCTATTGCAAGCCGAAATATCGATCCGATCGAGCAAGTTGTCGTATCTGTAACGTCTTTTGAGACTTCTTCAAAAGCGTTTAACGTCATTCCCGAGCGCGTACATTTGCGAGGCACCGTGCGCACAATGACACCGGAAATTCGCGATATGGCGGAAAAGCGTATTCTTGAGATTTCCCGCCTAACTGCCGAAACCTACGGTGCAGCGGCTGATGCGCAATACAAACGCAGCTACCCGGTCATGAAAAATTCGCCTGAACAGACAGAGTTTGCAGCCAAAGTTGCCGCGAAAGTTGCTGGAAAATGTGATGAAGCCAGCCTCGTGATGGGTGGCGAAGATTTCTCTTTCATGCTTGAAGAGCGCCCTGGCGCCTATATTCTTTTAGGCAATGGTGACAGTGCTCCTGTCCATACAGAGCGCTATAACTTTAATGATAAAATCATTCCTGCTGGATGTAGCTGGTTTGCCGAAGTTGCCGAACAGCGGATGCCATTGGACAACTGATATCAACGCTTTCCTAGCGCTCAGAAACTCGATAGAACGTCTCTGAAGTCAGGAGTCGGCGTGGCTATTGCAAATATCATCTGTATTAAATGGGGCTCGCTTTTTGGGCCAGAGTATGTCAACCGTCTATATTCTGGTGTGCGACGCAATATAAATGCAGACGTAAGATTTTTCTGCATGACAGAGCATAGCGAAGGGTTTCATCCTGATATCGAGGTGCTTGATCTTCCAACCGAGCCATTTCTGGAACGGATGAATGCAGCTTTAGCCGTGGCAAACCGCCAAGGGGCTATGCGCAAGACGTCACTCTTTCGCCAAGGGCTTATTCCCGATCTGGAAGGACCGATTTTGGGCTTTGACCTGGATGTTGTTATTACGGGCGATCTGACCCCAATTTGGGAAATGGCGCCTGGCAAGGTTGCCATGCGTCATGATTGGGTTGAGGCGCGCAAAGGCCGCCCTACTGGACATGGCTCGGTGTTTCGCTTTGACCCTCAGTTGCACGGTTATCTTTATGACGAGCTTGCTGAAAACCCTTATGAAGAAGTTGAAAAGGCTCGTGGTTCAGAACAGCGATATACCTCGCACAAAGCGATGGAGCGTGGAGATTTTGACTATATTCCTGGCGATCTGGTTGTCAGCTTCAAACACGGTTGCCTTGATCTGCCGCCGATGAATTACCTGCGCCCCCCGAAACTTCCTGATAGTGCTCGCGTTGTTTGCTTTCATGGTCGCCCCAAGATGACTGAGGCTGTGGACGGCTATCATAGATCCCTGCTACGCTGGTCACAGCCTGCCCAATGGCTTAAAGAACACTGGATAACGCGGGCAGAGGGGGATCTTGGAAAGAGTTTCGCCAGTTCGTAGCTGAAGACGCAATTTAGCATCAGATTTATCCCATAGCTATCAAACCTGAACCAAGCGAGTTGTTTTAATAGTCTGAATTTTTTTGAATAGTACTTGTTGGTATGGCTGAGAACAGTATTAAAGGTAAATTTATTTTAAAATTTTGATTACTGAAGTTTTACGGCTGTTATTTAAACCTACCGTCTCGCGTGTTTTTTGGCCTGCCGATGTTTGAAATGGAGGCACTGATTGCTGCTTTGGCTGGAATACTCACAAGCTGGCTGGTTCTGGGCATTTACTTAGCTAAAAATATGCCGTTTAGATTAAGGTTTTTGGTCATAAATATAAATTTCGCAGCCCTCTCTCCAATTATTTCTTTGATTCATTTTGCTGGGTTTGAATGGTTCGCAGAGACCGTGACGAAAATGCAGAGTCTTGTCTGTCGGTGTTCATCTTGTTGACTGGTCTCGTAAGTGTTTTAGGGTTTAAGCAGGAATTTGTATTTTTTGCGGCAGTGGGACGCGCGGATGCGTTGCGCTCGTCTTATGTCGCACTGATCTTTTATACACCAGTCTGCGTATGGAGCAATTTTCTTGCTGACCGTCAGTTTCTGTCGGTTGGTTTACCACTGATGATTTTATTTACTTTGCGTGAGTTCCTGCGCCAGCTTAGAGCGCCTACTGTCTAACGCGGTAAATGCAATTGTTTTTGCCTCAGCCCCCGGTATGGCTCATGTGACGAGTCATTTGGCCAGAAATGCCCTGACGTGAATAGTCAAAGTCGTGACCTTTCGGTTTGTGAAGAATGGCATTTCGAATGGCCATTTTCAGCGGTTTATCTGTATCTGGATAATCCCGCAGGGGGATGCGTAAATCTGCCATATCCTCTTGTCCCAGACACATGTAAAGCTCGCCTGTACAAGTCAATCGCACACGGTTACAACTTTCGCAAAAGTTATGCGTTAGAGGCGTTATAAACCCAATCTTTTGTCCCGTTTCTTCCAGGCGAACGTAGCGGGCTGGTCCACCACTACGTTCTGTGAGGTCGGTCAGCTGGTAGTGTTTGCGTAGTTCATCACGCATCTCGCTTAGTGCCCAATATTGTCCGATGCGATCTTCTTCGCCAAGATCCCCCATAGGCATGACTTCGATCCACGTGAGATCCATATCTCGGCTTGTGCACCACTGAGTTATCGTCAAAAGCTCTTCTTCGTTAAACCCTTTAAGCGCAACAGTGTTGATTTTGACCCGCAATCCTGCGCGTTGGGCGGCGTCGATGCCGCGCAAAACTTGGGGCAGGCGGCCCCATTGTGTCACACGCGCAAATTTTTGCTCATCCAGTGTATCAAGGGAAATGTTCACCCGCCGCACACCAGCGTCATGAAGATCATATGCGAACCGTTCAAGCTGCGAACCGTTGGTTGTGAGTGTGAGTTCTTTCAAGGCGCCGCTCTCTAAATGGCGTGCCATACCATTAAAAAAGCTCATAATATTTCGCCGAACAAGCGGTT
>JAQWKM010000149.1 GCA_029247845.1 Paracoccaceae bacterium
AGCTCGTAGTCATCAAAGCCCTTTGGTGCTGACCTATAATTCTGACCCTTTTTTGTCAGAGATAGATTTACCATACTACTCGTTTGCCTCGTTTCCCTTTGTTTCCCAAAGCCAAAACCGAATCGTCACGACCTATCGACACCTAATTTTCTTTAACACATAGGAAACAAAATTACACTTTTAGTTAGTACTTATCCAGCCATTTCGGCACGATTTAGCGCACAATGAGACCACAAACTATCCATTGCTATTGTTAATTTTTCAATATCAGCTGAGCTGTGCATCGGAGATGGCGTAAACCGTAGTCTTTCTGTGCCTCTTGGAACAGTTGGGAAATTAATGGGTTGGACATAAATACCGAAATCATACAGCAACTTATCAGAAAGTATTTTTGTGTGAGTTGGGTTACCTACGATTACTGGAACAATGTGACTTTTATGGTCAATAATGGGCAACCCAAGTCCTTTAAGGCGCAATTTTAGAATGTTTGCTTTAATAATATGCTCTTTTCGCAGCGTCTGGTTTGCCTTTAAATAAGCAATCGATGCGCTGGCACCAGCCGCGATTACCGGCGCTAAAGACGTGGTGAAAATAAAACCGGGGGCATAGGAGCGAACAGCATCACACATCTTTTCGCTAGACGCGATGTAGCCGCCCATTGTGCCAAATGCTTTGGCCAGAGTACCGTTTATTATATCGACGCGGTGCATGAGATTATCACGCTCCGCAATGCCTGCGCCACGCGGTCCATACATGCCGACTGCATGCACTTCATCCAAATAAGTTAATGCACCGAATTCTTCGGCCAGGTCACAAATCTCTTTAATCGGACCAAAATCACCATCCATTGAATAAATGGATTCAAACGCAATAACTTTTGGTATGGTCGGATCGTCTGCCTGTAAGAGGCTTCTTAAATGAGCTACATCATTGTGCTTAAATATTCGTTTCGCGCCACCATTCCTGCGCATGCCTTCGATCATTGAGGCATGATTGAGTTCATCGGAGTATATAATCAAATCAGGTAACAGCTTTGGAAGCGTACTTAACGTGGCATCGTTTGCGATGTAAGCACTTGTAAAAACTAGGGCTGTTTCTTTGCCATGAAGGTCTGCGATCTCTGCTTCCAACTGTTTGTGATATACCGTTGTCCCAGATATATTTCGCGTTCCGCCAGACCCTGCACCGGTTGCGTCTAAAGCGGTATGCATCGCATCCAAAACGACTGGATTTTGTCCCATGCCTAGATAATCGTTTCCACACCAAACGGTCACTGGTTTTTCCTGTCCATCGGTCTTTTTCCAGACGGCATGTGGAAAGCTGCCGTTTGTGCGTTCTATATCGATAAATGTCCTGTAACGCCCTTCTTGGTGAAGCTTATTCAGCGACTGATCTAGTTGATCATCATATATCATCTGACGTCCTCTCGCATTATTCGATTCCTACTGCGTCACAAACGTTTGGCTTTAGTAATAGAACAGAATGGTATGCTAATTGTCTTTGCGCCGTTAACTCAACTGGACAGTCTGACTGTCTTTGTTAGTGTAGAATCACAAAATACAATATAATAAGAGATTTGCATGCAACTAGACCCTGTACTTGCGCGGATTGACGCAGATTTAGAGAATTCCGTACATCGTTTATTGGAGTTACTCCGCATACCGTCAATTTCGACGGACCCTGCCTTTGCGCAGAACTGTGACATTGCGGCCGATTGGTTGGTTTGTGATATTGAGTCGCTCGGAGCAACCGCTGAAAAGTATCCAACTCTAGGCCATCCGATGGTCGTCGGACATATCAAGCCGCCCAATTCTGACAGTCTCCCCCATATTCTGTTTTATGGCCACTATGATGTTCAACCTGTAGATCCAATTGAACTCTGGAACAAAGACCCTTTTGATCCCCAACTGGAGGATACCGCGAATGGTAGGGTTATCCGTGGTCGCGGCTCTTCTGATGACAAAGGGCAGTTGATGACGTTTGTCGAGGCCTGTCGCGCTTGGAAAACCGTACATGGCTCACTCCCTTGTAAGATAACATTTTTCTTTGAGGGGGAAGAAGAAAGTGGCTCGCCAAGTCTTGTACCATTTTTGCGTGAGAACAAAGCTGAACTGACCAGTGATATTATCTTGATCTGTGATACAACACTGTTCCAAAGTAAAACACCAACGATTGTGACTAGGTTGCGTGGAATGTTGAAAGAGGAAATTACGGTCATTGGGCCAGATAAGGATTTGCATTCGGGACTTTATGGCGGAGTGGCGATTAATCCTATCCGCGTGCTGAGCAAAATTCTTGGGTCTTTGCACGATGACAGTGGTCGGGTTACGGTTCCAAATTTTTATGATGGTGTCCCGGACTTGCCCGACGATGTCGATGCTCAGTGGCAAGAGCTTAACTTTAACCACGCTACATTTTTGAGGGACGTTGGCCTAAGTGTTCCGGCTGGTGAAAAAGAGTTCTCACCACTTGAGATGATTTGGTCACGTCCGACATGCGAGATAAATGGCATACAGGGCGGCTATACCGGTGAAGGATTCAAAACTGTTTTGCCAAGTCAGGCTAGCACGAAAGTGAGCTTCCGGCTAGTCGGGGATCAGGATCCATTTGCAATTCGCAAAAGCCTGCATGCCTATGTGCGTGATATGTTGCCCTATGACTGTCAGGTGCGCTTTCACGACCACGAAGCCTCTTCAGGATTGGTGATGTCAACCGAGGCGCCCGAATTTGAAGCTGCTCGACAGGCGCTGAGCGCGGAATGGCCGGATGACGCTGCTTTCATTGGGTGTGGAGGGTCAATTCCGATTGCAGGTCACTTTCAGGATATTATCGGGGTAACGCCGATTCTCATCGGGTTTGGAAAAGACGACGATCAGCTTCATTCTCCGAATGAGAAATATGATCTCGAGAGCTTTCACAAAGGAACGCGCAGCTGGGCCCACGTGCTTGATGCTTTGGCGCGATAGGAAACTCAAACCTGATATTTCATCGGAGGATTTTAAAGTGTTCAAATTGTGATTTTTCTTAGGGAGTGAGTTCAATTTTTTTGGGATTTAATGTACATAAGTTTGAACATGCTGGGCCTGAAATATTCTACCGGATTGGTGGGCAGGGGGACCCTATACTTTTGCTCCACGGTTTTCCCCAGACCCACGCAATGTGGGCAGAGATCGCTCCACGTCTTGCTCAAAACTATACAGTTATATGCGCCGACTTGCGCGGTTATGGGGCCTCTGCAAAACCGCGAGGGTCAGAAAACTATAGTTTTCGGGCAATGGGATCCGACCAGCTGGCATTGATGAGCCATCTCGGGTTTGAAAAGTTTCATCTGATGGGGCATGATCGAGGTGCGCGGGTATCTCATCGCTTGGCTCTCGACGCCCCAGAAAGAATAAAAAGCTTAACAGTGATGGATATCGTACCGACCTATTTTTTGCTTAATAAGCTGAACAAAGAAGTGGCGCGAGATTATTATCACTGGCTTTTTCTAGCCCAGCCAGAGCCTTTCCCTGAAACACTTATTGCGGCAAACCCCAACTATTATTACGAAAAAAGCCTTCTTGGCTGGGGAGCTGCTGAGCTTAGTAATTTTGCGGCTGAGCAACTTTCGGCCTATCGTTTGGCTTGGAATAATCCTGAAACAATCCGCGCGATGTGTGATGATTACCGGGCAGCAATTGATTTTGATTTTGCGATCGATCAAGCTGACCTTTCAAAGCGTGTTACTGCGCCGACGCTGGTGATGTGGGGGGCTGAAGGCGCTATGGCGAAATCTTATGATATGGCGGCGGTTTGGCGCGAAAAGCTTACTGATATGCACACATGCGTAATGCCAGGGGGGCATTTCTTTCCCGACATCTCAGGTGCACGTACTGCCGACGAGCTGCTAGGGTTCTTGGGCTCCATTTAGGACGTTTGGCGCAGACTCCTTAGTCCTTGTCTCAGGGTAAATATAGCCTATTTAGGCCATTCTCTATGCCTTACAATGATCCCTAACTCCGTTGGGAGGCAGCAAGCGCTCGCATCGTTTCAAGCGGGACATAGCCGCGAAGCAATTTGTTTTCGAACACAAAAGTAGGCGTTCCCGAGATTTGCATTTTTTCGCCCAAGACGCGGTTGGCGTTTATCTCGCTAAGGACTTCATCGCTCATCATCCGTTCAAAAATAGGGTCGATCTCAAATCCAAAAGTTCCGGCAATTTCTCCCAAGCTTTCGGGGGTTGGCTCGCCGGAAAAGGCAATCAATGTATCGTAGATCATTTTGTAAGCGTCATTGCCGTGTAGCTGTTTTATGGCAATCGCAAACTGCGAGGTCAGGATAGATGCTTCGCCTAGAATTGGATATTCCTTGATGATAAATCGAATATTTCCATCTTCGCTTAGAAGGGCTTCAACTTCTTCAAACGCCTTGCGGCAGTACCCACAGCGATAGTCCAAAAATTCAATAACTGTAATATCTCCTTCTAGATTGCCTCCGACATAGGAATATCCGTCTTCGAATAGGTCTTTCTTGAAATCTTGTACCAGTTTATCGTCAAGGCCTGCCTCAGCCTCTTCTTCTTGCTGCCGTACGATAGCTACTGCTTCGAATATTATTCTGGGGTTTTCCAAGATATAAGACCGTATCTCCGCACGCAGAGCGCTGCGCTCTTGTTCGGACGTTTGCGCGAAATTCCTTATCTGCGTGGTTTGCACAATTAGGGCAGTCACCGCTGCTGTCAGTATAAGACCGAATATAATTCCTAAGTTTAGTGGACGAGTCATCGCCTAGTCTCCATTAGCGTCGCCAGATCATTCTGGTGTTTTTACGTCTAACACATCCTGCGCTCTTTGCCATGCGGGGGATCCAAATGGCAGCACTTTTGACGC
>JAQWKM010000040.1 GCA_029247845.1 Paracoccaceae bacterium
AGAAGAAATGGTCGATCAGCTGCTGGCCAGTAAGCAGTAGGGACTCGAGACGATCTTTGGCAAGAGTGCGTAGGCCTCTGCCTAAAGATATCTAAATATATCACATATACCCCCTCCGGCCAATACCCGCAGCGACTTATATCATTAACTAAAGAATAGCCCAATTCATCACGATACGGCATATAATGGTCCGTAATGGCTATTTGCGGAGATACCGCCGCTAGTGCAATTTTGCTTTATAGCGTTATTTTATATGGGCCTTACCTGAGATTGAGATATGAAAATTGTCAAGTTGACGATTTTGATTAGTATTTGGACTAGGCTTGGATCATGGACCTAAGTATTTAAAAGGAATTCACTTGTTACCATACACGCCCTGGGATTGCTGGCTCTCACGTCCGTGTCGCTTACGTCCTTGGGGTGGAAAGAAGAACGGGGATCCCTAGGGACGATAGATCACCCACTTTAGGACTAGCCCTTAGTGTTGCCTGTATCTACTAAATGCTCTTGGCATACGTAAGGCCAAAGCCTAAGTTATACGTAACGGAGGTTGCTATGAAACACTTCTCACTTTTGGACCTTTCGCCAATACCTGAGGGAAAAACTGCTGCAGACGCGCTGGTAAACACAGTGTCACTTGCCCGCGCAGCAGAAGTCTTTGGCTACCATCGCTATTGGTTGGCTGAGCATCATAACATGCCAGGCATAGCGAGTGCTGCTACATCAATCGTTATTAGCCAAGTCGCCGCAGCTACTAAAACCATGCGGGTTGGTGCTGGCGGAATTATGTTACCAAATCATGCGCCTCTAGTAATCGCAGAGCAATTTGGCACTCTTGCCACCCTTTATCCAAATCGGATTGATCTAGGGTTAGGCCGGGCACCCGGTTCTGACATGGCCACTTCAAGAGCTCTGCGCCGTCATATGGCTCCCGATGACAACTTTCCAAACGATGTCTTGGAGTTGATAGGTTACTTGCGCGATAGCGAAGATGAACAGCTTGTGAGAGCTATTCCTGGGACTGGGACCAATATACCTATCTGGATACTTGGCTCGAGCCTATACGGCGCACAGCTAGCCGCACACCTCGGATTACCATACGCTTTTGCATCGCATTTTGCGCCAGCAATGCTCGAGGAAGCACTTTCTGTATACCGAAAGACATTCGGTGCATCCCAGTGGTTAGCAGAGCCGTATGTTATGATAGGGGCAGGAGTGTGTGCAGCAGAGACTGACGAAGAAGCGACCCTTCTTAGATCTTCCCAGGTGCAGGCCTTTGCTCGTTTGATGTCAGGGAAACCAGGTAAGCTGCCAGTTCCTGTTGAGCAATTAGATCTTGAAGTACCGATACATATACAAGCACAAGTCGAACAAGCATTGTCATGCTCGGCTACCGGATCTTTAAGATCCATCAAGAAGAAACTTCAGATACTTATTGATACATATAAGCCTGATGAACTTATGGTGACAGGTATGATACATGATCATGATGCCAGAGTTCGCTCCTTTGGCATAGCATCGGAAGCCTTGTCTGATCTTTGCGAAAAACAATTCGCGGCATAGGTCTAAAATCTCTGGGAAATTTTCTTTTACCATCATAAAACTAAAATATTAGTTTAATGAACGGTACTCATCTATCTGAAAGCCTACATGTGATAACGTGATTTGATCTATACCTCCCAGCGCGGCACTTTCCTCAGCCAAGGCGCCAAACTTTAGCTTCATGTATTCTGACAGATTTGCATGTTCAAAGCATTCCACTTTATTTGATCACATCTTACAAAGTCGTTTCGCGCAAATTACGTAGAATGAAGCTCATTAAATATCTCGATTATCTAATGCAAAGATTTCTCTCGTTCTTTGTAGACATTGGCTCCAAACTCAGTAATCGGATTGAACTTGGTCATTTCTGCTGATGTTAATGACGCTGAGTATTACTGGTTTTAATCTAGCTTGAAAGCGCTGAGCTTGAGCCTGACAGGGTGATTTAGTAGCTCAGCTGAGGATAAGACACTCGCCATTTCAGCGCTTTAGAACTAGCCCCGAAATTATTCCTTACGCAGCATATTGGTTATCTTATCAAAATGATAAATTGAAGCAATATTAATCATGGAGCTAACCTACTTATTTAAAATGAAAACGCTTCAAAAAAGAAAAAGCACGTCTATTTTTGATCTGAGATATAAAAATGTGGAGAAATATTGTAAGTCTTTTCTTGTCAAACTGTCTTTTCATCCTCTGATGCGTATTTCATATTTGCAATTGTGGGATTGGAAGTCTAATAGAAGGGTCTTGGAATCGGAGAAAGCCCAATGCAGGTAAGTGTACGTGATAATAACGTCGATCAAGCGCTCAGAGTGCTTAAAAAGAAATTACAAAAAGAGGGTGTCTATCGCGAAATGAGGCTTAAGCAACATTTCGAGAAACCTTCCGAAGTGAAAGCACGTGAAAAGAAAGAGGCGGTTAAACGTGCTCGTAAGCTGGCTCGAAAAAAACTAGAGCGTGAATCTTAACAATTAATTTTGTACGCTTATAACATTACGGCGCAACTTTTAATTCGTTGAAATTGAATGTAAAACCAAACGTTCAAGTTTGGTTTTTTCCAGCAGCCTAACGCAATTGTAGCACTTTGTGTAGTTAGAGTATTTCGTTCTTTTTTAAGCGAGGATCAATTTTTGAATGCGATCAGGAATCTTTAAGATATTATCACCAAAACCATAATTAGTGAAGCCGCATGCATATTATGTTTTAACCTCAAGTTGTAGTTTGTGTAATTCACATATTTGACCCAAATTGTGACCTAAATTCCAACAACCTAGCAATAATAAAAATCCCTAGAAAAAATAGGTAAGTGTTACTGCGTCTAAATTTTTTAATTGTTATTGCCATTCTGTTTTTAGATTGATGAATGCAAATGTTGTTTGGAAGGGTGTAGTTGCCGCAGTTTAATTAGATATTTGCAATTGGGAAAAAAGAGAGGTTAGAATTTCAAATGGATAATCGTATTAATCTGGCTAGTGCCCATATCGAACGTTGTCCACGCGGTGTAGCTTCGCTTCAACTTACAGAGTATTATTGTCCCGAAGTTTTTCGATCCTGCAAACTAAATATTATCGAGGACCGTTCTGGCGACACTTATGCAACAGATCATAATGTATCAGTAGGATATAGGACTTCTTAATGAACTTTGTCGTGAAAGTTTTTGAGGCATTTGATAATCGAGATATATAGGCAGTTAGAGATCTATGTCATGACGAATTTTTTTGTTGATGATTATGAAAAGATGACACGCGACGATTGTATTGAAGCTTTAAGAGTGCAATTCATATGGGGAACCGCACTGGACTTCACCAGAGACAGTAATATTATTTTAGATAACAGAGATATATTTTCGATGCAATTTACTAGCGATATTGATGGCGTACCGCACAAAATTTCCAATGTTGGCCTCCTCTCAGAGGGAAAGTTCTGGCGCTTTCAAATAAACTGCGCTTCAGTTTAGGGTACCGGAGGTCATAAAAATGCGTCTAATAAATTGGATTTTAGCCCTAATTCTGTCATTGCTCCTTTCTTCCACGGTACGGGCCGATGGACCGCAGCTTGAAAGGGATGGTCCAATTGCACGTGATTATATTCAAAACCTAGAGTGGATGAGGTGCAGTATCGGGATGGTCTGGGAATACGGTAACTGTGTCGGTGACATCGTAATGCTGTCAGTTGATGAGGCTCAAGAGCTTATTGACAACATCAAAGAGCATTATGGCGACGATTGGCGTCTGCCGACGTTGAACGAGCTTCAAAGTCTTGTGACCATGCAGGAATTTCCCCCAAAGGATTTTGAGCCCAAAATCGACCAAATTACCTTTCCCACCACGCACGCTGGCTTGTATTGGAGTTCAGACCAAAGTTTTTATGCCAATAAATACCAATGGGCGGTCAATTTTCTTACTGGCTATAGTTATAATCGATCATTTACGACCCAAAAAAATGCAGTCAGGCTTGTAAGGGACTATAAAACACAATGAGTTTTTATTCTTTTATGCTTAAGGGGACCATATGATTTATCTTTAGGTTATGTTTAAAGATCAGTTCGCCATTTTTCGTCAAAATTATAAGTCACATTTGCCTATCTTTTTACGCTAATGAGGCGGTTCGCGTGCATCGCTGTTTACGTTTTTTTAGCAGGAGAGGGGCCTTAATTCCCGGGACACGCATAATGATAGTTTAAAATTTATGGTTTTGATATAAGTGGTTTGCTGCCAAATCGTCAAAAAATAAGTGCATGACTTGCCTTAGTCTTTTGGTTTAAACTGGATAGGCAGAGGGCAATCAAAACAATTTTTTCAATGTAATATTAAAACGACCTTGCACGAATGTTTAGCTGTTGTCCGGATGAAGGAGTGATGTGAGAATGAGGGCAATAGTATGCAAGAATTTTGGTGATTTGTCTGAAGTTGTTATGAAGGAAATCGCAGAGCCCATCTGTGGCCCGGATCAAATTCTTATTAAAGTCCACATTGCGACTGTTAGCTTTATGGATTGGTTGATGACTGATGGTAGTTACCAGCTAAAACCCGATCTACCTTACGTTCCTGGAACGGACGCCGCCGGCATTGTGCAAGACGTGGGCATCAATGTGACCCGCTTCAAACTTGGTGATCGGGTTGCCTGTAGTACTTGGTATGGTGCCTATGCAGAACTCATGGTCGCACCAGAAGGCGCATGCAGTTTGATCCCTAAAAATGTTTCAGATATCGATGCAGCAAATTTAATCTATGCCTATGGCTCTGCGCATTATGGGTTGATTGAACGGGCGAAACTCATCTCTGGGGAAACATTGCTGGTTACTGGTGCAACTGGCGGTGTGGGCCTTGCTGCTTTGGAGGTTGGAAGGATTTTAAACACTCATGTCATTGCAGCGGTCGGGTCAGATAAAAAGCGTGAAATAGCCCTCCAGTATGGGGCTGATTTCGTAATAAATTATCAGTCAGAAGATGTGCGCGGTCGCATCAAAGAGCTGACTGACGGCCGTGGTATTGATGTATGTTTTGAAATGATTGGTGGCGATGTCTTTCAAATGATTGCGCGTTCTATGAATTGGAATGGTCGGCTTTTACCGATAGGATTTGCATCTGGGGAAATTCCATCCGTCAAAATGAACCTACCCTTGGTCAAAAACTATTCTATTGTGGGGTCGGTTGTTGGAGCATGGTGGGAAAGGTGCCGGCCTGAGGCAATTAAAGCCAATGACGAAATTTTTAGATGGGCTAGTGCAGGTATAATTCATCCCAAGACGGATCGCATTATGCCTCTTGAAGAAGCACGTCGGGCGCTTGAATTACTTGTGAATAGGGAAGTGACGGGCAGAATTGCGCTTTCGGTTGCGAAGTAAATATCCAAACCACGTATCATCAGGATTGCAGTCCAGATGATAACATTGTTAAGCTCAGATTGATCCGTATATTACTGAAGATTGAAGATTATAAATGAGGGTTAATTTTGGAATGCGCTGCTGGGGTGGAAATGACCAAGAATGAAAGACCGAAATACAAGAGGCCAAAACTAATCCAAAAAAAGAAAATGAGGTGACTTGAACAACACCCGGGTTTCTCCTTCTGGTGCTTATTAGCCTTATAATCGAAACTTGGTTTTATTAGTCAGCACCACTGGTGCCGGAGATCATTCGGTAACCAACACAAAAAAGCCGCATTCGACAATTCAAGGCATGTCGGCAACGGCTAAGCAGGAGACTTTGCATACTTTTGGTCAGTAACGCAAATTACAATATATTGCCCATACTACCAGTGCGGAGGGGGTTTATCTAAATTTTCCTCAACTCCTTGAGGGTCATGTTCTACTTCGCGCTCAGCGAGCTTTTCAATAAACCTGTTTAATCTATCAATCTGTATTTGCTGCGTGGCCACAACATCAGATATCTCCTCACATGTTTTGCTGAGATGCGCCAAATGTGTCTCTAAAGTCTCAAACTGTTCCCGTGACATCTTTGCCTTTCACGTTTGTATCTTCTGAATGAAGCCTCAATTTCATTATCATGCTTTCTAGCGCAACACAAAAAGTGGCAAAATGTGAAGACAAATATGGTTGCGTATTCTATTGAAAAGGACGTTTTTTTAGGGGCGCGTAGACTTACTTTTTTAAGCTTTGGTCTTATCTTAATCATGAACTACAAGGTGGGATAGAAATTCAGTTTTACTGCCATTCTCATACTTGTCTAAAAGGTGCCCACAGTTGCCAAGCCATCCCAGTCCAAAGGTCTCTTTATGAACGGTTTTATCAACGTCATCAACTTCCGTGACATTGGGGAAGAGAGTATCTAGTACTTGGATTAACTTTTGAAAATCTGGCACGTAGAATTCGCCTCTGAACACATCAAAATTATTCATAAAATCCTCGGTGCAGCTGGGATTTTTATTCAGTTTAAAGTATCAAACTCTGGTGAGAACAAGCAGTCATCAACCTGATAACCTATTTGAGCCAGAAAATGCACGACTTTATTAGCCTTTCAAAAAGTCTGACTAGAATAATTTAGTGTGTGGATCGGTTTCTCCTCCCAAAAAAGCCCAGCCACACTGCCTTATAATCAGTAAGGCGAGCTTGTTGATTGCGTAAGTTCAACAAATGAAAAGTCTGCAAGTTTTTTATTTTTTCAATAAAGCATCATTTTGTGATGACTTATTAAGCAAAATCATTTTAGTTGCTTATTTTGTAAAGCAAGCTTACTGAAGCATCTGAAAAATATTGCTGCAGCGCAGAAATTGTAGAATAGTACAAAAGCTGACAAGTATTTTTACTTTTTAGTGATGTTGAGTGGTTAATATCCTCCCAAGTTAATTGCTCTTTATTTGAATACTCTGCTCCTCCCTGAGTTATTCATATTACTAGCGGCGCTGAATGGCTTGACGCCGCTTTTTTTATTCCCAAAGTATAGCGAAGGCTTCATTATGTAAAAATCACTTGTGCTGTTAAAGACGACCAGCAAAAGGCGGTAGAAAGAATAAGTTTAGTCGCGCTCACGAACGGTGGAAGCAGATTTTGAAAGAATACTAAACTGCATGATGCGTTGAGGTGACAAAGTAAAGGTTGATCACATATGCCACGTGCCGCAAAGAGGAAATATCGGTCGCTGGGCTGTAAGGCAGCGGAAAGAGAAGGATGGGGATTATGACAGATGTTCTGGCACAATCGACACTGAATATTCAAAAAGACGAAAAAACCCTAGGCAAGCAGCTACCCAGCTACGTTAAATGCGTCATAATTGGTGGTGGCGTAGTAGGTTGCTCGATCCTATATCACTTGGCTAAGTTCGGCTGGAAGGATACCATTCTTTTGGAGCGCAATGAATTGACCTCTGGATCCAGTTGGCATGCGGCTGGACAGATCCACACCATCAGTTCTGACCCCAATATCTCGCGCCTGCAAAGCTATACCATCGGTCTTTATAAAGAGATTGAAGAGCTCTCGGGTCAGTCCGTGGGCCTGCATCTGACCGGTGGTTTCTATCTGGCATCGAACAAGACTTGGTATGACTACCTAAAACGCGAACGTTCGAAAGCCCGTTATATGGGGCTGGACCAGGAGTTTATAAGCCCTGAGGAAGTGGCCGACCGTCACCCGTTGATTGATCCGAAATACTATTATGCCGCCTTATGGGACGATCAGGATGGTGATCTCGATCCGTCGGGCACGACCTATGCATTTGCCAAGGCTGCGCGCCACCATGGTGGACAATATTTCACACACACACCGGTGATAGCGACCAAGATGCGTTCGGATGGTCTTTGGGAGGTGACGACCAGTCGCGGCCTTGTGATTTCAGAGCATGTGGTGAACTGTGGTGGTCTTTGGGCGCGTGAAGTAGGTCACATGGCTGGCCTGAAACTCCCTGTGCAGCCGATGGAGCATCATTATCTGCTGACTGAGCGGATAGAAGAGGTCGCGACCTTTGGCTCGCGCTTGCCTTGTGGCTTCGATTATGAGGCGAACCTCTATTTCCGTCAGGAACGCGATGGGATGCTTTTGGGAACCTATGAACCTGTTGGCGTGCCGTGGAAGGTCGACGGCACCCCTTGGGAATTCGGTCATGAGCTACTGCAACCGAATCTTGAACATATCGCCGACCGTTTAGAGTTGAGTTTCGAGCGCATCCCGGCACTAGGTAATGTGGGCATAAAGGATGTGATCAACGGTCCGTTCACCTTTGGTCCTGATGGCAACCCGATGATTGGACCGGTTCCAGACATGCACAATTACTGGGCTGCCGTGGGTGTTATGGCGGGCTTTTGTCAGGGGGGCGGTGTTGGCCTGACGATGGCCGAGTGGATGATTGATGGAGAACCCTCGATCGACGTCTGGGCCATGGATATAGCACGGTTTGGTGACTGGGCCTCACCTGATTGGGGCACTGTAAAAAGCTGCGAAAACTATGAACGCCGTTTTGTAATGACCTTCCCGAACGAAACTCTGCCTAAGGGACGCCGTCAGCAGACGACAGCCCTTTATGATCGGTTTATCCAGAAAGGCGCGGTCATGGGGCAGGCCTTTGGTCTGGAGCATGTTCTCTGGTTCGCCGATGGTCCGAATGATGCACATGAAAAGCCAACATTTAAGCGCAACCGATCGTTCGATTATGTCGCCCGCGAATGTGATATCGTGGTTAACGATGTGGGTGGGATCGAATTGGCCAACTTCGCCAAGCATGAAATTAGGGGTCTTGGTGCGCGCGAATGGTTGGATAAAACCACTGCAGGCTATGTCCCAGAACCTGGCCGTATTACCCTGTCACCGATGCTTACGGAAAAAGGTCGCCTATATGGGGACCTGACCATAGCGTGCCTAGCTGAAGAACATTTCATACTGTTTGGGTCAGGCGCGATGCAGGATGCCCATAGCAGGTTTTGGGCCAAGACCCTGCCTGAGGGAGTTACACATGAAAACCAGACCGGCAATTGGCACGGGATCGGCCTATCCGGTCCGAAATCGCGTGAATTGCTCCAGAAGATCACACCAGATAATGTGTCTTCGAAAAAGTTTAAGTTTCGTGACGTGCGCAAGAGCTTTGTCGGTGGCGTGCCAGTTATTTTGAACCGTATCAGTTTTTCGGGCGAATTGGGGTACGAAATATACTGCCGTCCGCAGTATTTGATCCGCCTATCTGAGGCGATTGAAGAGGCTGGTGCTGATTTGGGCTTTTCATGGTACGGCAACCGTACTCTGCTATCATTGCGTTTGGACAAGTGCTGGGGCGCATGGGCTTTGGAATTCCGACCGGACTTCAACGCGATCGAGAGCGGTATGGACGTTTTAATCAAATGGAATAAAGACTTTGTTGGCAAAGATGCAACGTTGAAATTCAAGGAGGAAGGCGTTGCGCGTAAACTTGTTACTTTGATCGTCGATACGGATATCGATGTGACACATGATGAGGCCGTTCTCAAAGATGGTAATGCGGTAGGCTATGTCACGTCTGGGGGGTATTCCCATCGTTCAAAAAAATCAATGGCGCTTGCCTATGTCAGTATCGATAGCACTGCAGCTGGAACAAAACTTGAGGTCGAAATTCTCGGTGAGATGTATGAGGCCGAGGTTATAGCCGGTCCAATCTATGATCCTGACGGCATCAATATGCGCTCGTAAGGGGTGACCAAGGATCGTCTCGACGACAGCACCCCACTGCGTGTAAAGCGGATAAATAGGGCTGGCGAAGGCATAACATTTTGATAAGCTTTGTTATCTTTTTTGTCTGGTAAAGGGTATTCCTATGTGCGTTTTTTTGTCCTGTGGCGACACAAACTTCAGGACCAACTGAAATATTTGAAACGGCTAGTCTGGCTGAAAACATGGGCTCGTCTTTTGGGTTATGCGTATGGCTATTCATACTTTATAAGGGCTATCAAAGAACAAAAAAGGAGTTACATTCTTTTAATAAAGCCTTTTTGGATTAGCTAGCCTGTAACTAAATCTGCCTCGCATTTTTATTACTCCGGCCACTTTTGAGCCTATCACGGTATGTCGTTTTTATTAAACTCTTACGCAAAAGTACCGTTTTATAAAGTGGAAGGTAACAAAGCGAGGTACTTAGATGCAAATATATCCTAGCGCTTTAGCCACTAATTTGCGGGTGTCGACGATCCTAGGCGGCAGTTCTTATGCAAAGAATTTAATCCGGTCTAGCAAGCAGCGCCGAAATAAAAAACATAATAATGGGGTTACAGTTTCAATCGAACAAAAAGATCACGAAGAGACCTTAGATAGCGTTGATTTAAAAGAATCTAGCTTAAACTATGGACGGTCAATCTTCTAAACTTTGCTAAGCTGTGAACTTACCAAGACTGTGACAGGCTCTTAAAAAGTCTCTGCGAAGTTTAGTCATGAACGACTGAGCGTCTACGAGTTACAATCGAATTTGCAGAGTAAGCGGCCGCTATGGCAAAGAAAGAATTGAAAAAGAGCGAGGTTTTCGGTAAGTCTAGAATCGGAGGAAGTCTTTATGGTTGCTAATATATCGTCTGCTGCGCAAAGCATTTCGCAAGGTCTTGCAAGGCTACAGTCGCAAGAGACCCCTGATGAAAAGGGGGCAAGCCTTTCCGCAGAAGCAGGAAATGCCGAATCTAAAAATGAAGAAACGGCTGCGTCAGGAACCAATAGTTCTGGTGTTGGTGCTCGACTTTCAACCGCACTTGAGCGTCTGAGTGGATCGGGTGCTGATAGTAAGGATGAAGCCGCAAAGTTTGAGACAGCGAATAGATCGGTAGATGTCCAAATTAGCCCTAAAGCGAGACGCTTAATGGCGGTCAAGGATGCTTAAAACCTTTAGGTGTCCAAGAAATACATTTGCATGTTTCCTTTTCCTTTTACGAATTTAGGCTCACGCTTTGTGAATTTAAATACCGTGTTTGATAAATTGTAGGTATTTTCGTCAACGTTAATTTTCTGCGGCTCTGAGTTGCTTTCCATCCGGGCGGCAGTATTTACAGCATCTCCAAATAGATCATAAAGGTACTTGGTTCTTCCAACGATGCCCCCGACGGCCATACCTGAGGAAATGCCAATCCTAATGTGCCATTTGATCTTCGTCGTCAAATTCCTTTCTCTTAAATACGAAAGCATCTCGATTCCTATGTTTATAATGTTTTGTTGTGGCAGGCTTACGGAAGCATCAAGGCCGCTTACGCACATATAAGCATCGCCAATTGTTTTAATCCTCTCAGATGAATAGCGCTCAGTAATATTATCAAAAGCACTGAAAATATCGTTTAGTTCTGAAATCAGTTCCTTTGCTGTTATGTTTTTGGATATCTCGGTAAAACCGACAAAATCGGTAAACATGATTGCAATGCCATCAATCTCTTTAGGTTCAGATGTCCCTTTTCTTTTTAGGTCATCAATCACATAGCGAGGAAGTATATTAGCCAACAATTTATCTGTTTTATCCCGCTCTTCACTTATCTCTTTAGTTCTCAAATGAATTTGATTTTCTAGATTATTGACGTGCCGTAAAAACAGAGCGATTGCGATCACAATAGCAAGAGGTAAAACCAATGCTTTTGACGGCATAATTGATGCAAAAGAATATATCGAAATCACACATAACAAAGTGCTGCCAATACCGAATAAGAGTATTTGTTTGAAGTTGAATTGGGAAACAGAGATTTTTGGTGATGATAAAATAAAGATAGAAAGGATATATAATGACACTAAAAGTAGCGCATTTTCGAATGAATAGCTCAAAAATTCAACGAGGTTTGCTGCCGTATCTATTGAGTGTATAATTGAAAAGTTTGATGCTATTGTAACTGTCACCATTAAAACCAAAAGAAATTGATTTAGCGACACTTCAAAACTACCGCGCTGTATTAAGTAAATTCCAGATGCAAACAAAACTGATGCTGCTAAGCATTTTGCGAAGATAGTAAGGATATTGAAAACGTCTAAGTTCACGTATGATATTAACAAGTATGGTTGAAATAAAACTGAGTTGCTGGAGTTTTCTAGATAATAAAACAATAGGGCTGGGTAAATAATTGCTGAAAATACACCACCAAGACAGGCTATTGAAATATGACGTTCCAAGAATTGAGGTTCGCATTTTTTATTAATTACTAGGTTAGTCGCGCTTGCTAGCAATACAAATAGAGAAAATATGTAGCCACAAATACTATAGGCGATAATATCACCAAGGGTGCCTACATCGTTGGAAAAGGAAATCACAGCAACAATACAAACGATTAAGATAAAGAAGTGAGAAAGAGATAAGCCCCAAACCAACTTTTCATTAAGGGATAAATTATTGTTGCCTCTTGGCATAAATATAGCCATTAGACAGGCTAGAGAAATAGCCCCTAAAGATCCTCGCCGATCAAAATTTGTATAAATCGCATTTACTGAATGAAAAATTAGAAATGATAGTATGTAAGCAGTAATTGCAGTCATTATGCAAATCACAGTTACCGAAAATATGCGCATAATGTTTTCTTTTGATATCAACGGCATTCTAACTTTCACAGATGGCGAAGATTTATCTCCGTCCTACACGCTTCTCATGATTGAACTGTGAAACCTAGAGGCTGCAAAAACAAGTAATTTTTTCATTTGAGTAATTGTGACGGAATTATGTCTCATTCGACCTGATGCAGTATCAACCGGGTGTCAAAGCAAGCCTCCAACCCTCTATATGGTGATGGCTTTTCTATAGCCAGAGGTTGTTTTTTTCTAATACAGATTTCAACAATTCGCAGTCATCTGTCATTATTCCATCGACCCCCAAATCGATAAGACGTTGGAATTCTGATGCTTTGTTTATTGTCCAAACATGTATTTTTAGACCCAGTGACTGAAAGTACGCTAGCGTCTTTTTGTTAACTAAGTTTATTCCCAAGTGGCTGAGTGGAAGCTGGGCACAATCTGCTCGGATAGTGTGGGACTTACCAGTAAAATAGCCAAGGTATAGACTGATTACTCCACGTGTTCCCAGCGAATGGGCCAATGTCTCATGCATCAGGTTGGACGTTATGCGATCAAGTCTTGCTTGGTCAAAGCTACCAAAACAAGTCCGTTTACTAGTGTTGGTGCGCCTTACAAGGTCGACAAGTGGGTCAACACAGTTCCAAGATTTTGCATCAATATTAAAGTACGCATTCGGAAAAGCCTCATATAGATTCTCTAGCTTTGGGATACTGTGTGTCCAGTTGATCCTCAGCTCATCGATATGTTGACTGGGGAGGTTTTCTATATTGCCCAAAGATCCGGTCATTCTTTTGACAGATCGGTCATGAAAGCAGTATAAGACTCCGTCGCTCGAAGACCTGATATCGGTCTCAATTATCTTGAACCCTAGGTCGTGGGCAATTTGGAAAGCAGCAAAAGTATTTTCCGGCGCTAACTGGCTGGCGCCCCGATGTGCGAACGGTAAAAACCTAGTATCTCTAATCAATTCCGCAAAACTTTCCATGCGTAAATATATCTCGAAACTTGGTGGGAAGGTAAAGATATTTTGATGGGTTAGACCGAACGAGTGCCGATAGGTCACTAATATTAGTATTTTAATGCAAGACCTGCTTGCCCGAATATATCTTAAAGGTTTTGAACGAAACAGCTTTGCTATTTTTTGTTCTTGTTTGCCATATTGTCGATGCCTAAAGTAGGATCAATCATTTGATAATTTCTTCAGATAGGGTGTGCATCATGAGATGGCAAAATTATTTGGACGATCAACAATCCTCGTTTGTAGAGGATTTGTTGGACTTTGTCCGTATCCCATCAGTTTCTGCTGATAACGAACATTTCGATGATGTAGTGAGGGCTGGAAATTGGGTGGTCGGCAGGTTGCAAAAAGCTGGTATTGCGAATGCACGTATGATGGAGACCGAAACTCATCCGATTGTCTATGGTGATTGGATGCTGGCTGGCAGCGATAAACTCACTGTCCTAATTTATGGACATTTTGATGTTCAGCCTGCTGAACCTTTCGATCTCTGAGATAGCCCGCCTTTTGAACCTATTGTGGTCGACGGGGCGGTCAGAGGTAGGGGGGCGTCTGATGACAAAGGTGGAATGCTGATTCCGATTTTGGCGGCTGAGGCCCTTCTTGCCAGTGACGGAAAACTGCCGGTAAATGTTAAATTCTTTTTTGAAGGACAAGAAGAAATTGGTTCGCCGACCTTACAGGCGTTCATCACGCACAATAGTGACCTCCTCGAAGCAGATATGATATTTTCAGCAGACGGTGGCCAGTGGGGCGAAGATCAGCCTTCTATGATCACAGGTCTAAAGGGTTTGGTTGGCTGCGAGATGACGGTAAGTGGTGCGAGTGGTGACCAGCATTCTGGCATGCAAGGCGGCGGCATCGCAAATCCAATTCATGCCTTGTCCCATATCATTGCCTCAATGAAAGATCTTAATGGCGATATCAACGTCGCTGGTTTTTACGACGACGTGGTGGAACTTAGTATTCATGACCGGCAGACCATTGCAGAGGTTCCTTTCGACGAAGACGCTTATATTAAGAAATTAGGGGTTCCGGATGTCTTTGGCGAGATGGGCTTTACCACACCTGAAAGGCTTTGGGCGCGCCCGACACTTGAGCTTAACGGTATTTGGGGGGGCTATCAGGGGGAAGGTACCAAGACAGTCTTGCCAGCAAAGGCATCTGCCAAGATCACGTGTCGTCTGGTGGCTAATCAGAACCCAGAGCAAATTTTTGTGTTGCTCAAAAAACATATCGAAGAAAATACGCCGCGCGGTGTAACGGCAGATATCAGTCGCCTTCCTGGCAGCGCAGACCCATTTCTGGTTCCGTCGGGACATAACTCGAGCCAAATCGCAGCAGAGGTTCTCAGTGAGGTCTACGGTAAGGCACCCTATAAGGTGCGTATAGGTGGCTCAATTCCGGTCATGTCCATGCTACTGAAAGAATTAGGCGTGCATGCAACTGTTTTTGCGTTTGGCTTGGATGACGAGAAAATTCATGCGCCTAACGAATTTTTTAGGCTCTCTAGTTTCCGTCGTGGGCAAGAGGCCTATTGCGAACTTTTACAGAAGTTAGGCGGAAAAAATTAGGCATAACCTACGAGAAAACTAACAGTTTCTGTATCAATTTTGGTCAGATCATTACTCTATATGATCTGATCAGATATTAATGATGCTGTGAAATCTCTTGTTAAAGTGACTCAAAAGATATCTTTTTGCACCATTTTCATTATGTGTGTTAATAGATCTATTCACGCGCCTTGTGGCGATTTAAGAAAGCTCCATCTATGACCACTGCCTTGGTTTTCTTGGCGCGACATGGGCGCTATGTATTGGTGGTCGGCTTGGTGGCAGGTTTGCTTCTACCTGAACTGGCCCAAAGGCTTCGCCCTTACTTACCTCAAATGATCGTCTTTTTGTTGTTTATTACGGCCTTTCGGATCGGGTTGAGGACTGCAGTTGCAGGAGTGATGCAGGGATTTGGCGTCTTTAAAGTTGCCATATTTTTGCAACTGATCTTGCCACTTGTCGCTATGGGCGCAATGATCCTCCTGGGTGTTTCTGGCACTACTTTTGGTATTGCAATTTTATTGATGTTGGCTGCGCCCTCGGTCACAGCAACTCCTAATATCACTATATTATTGGGGTATGACCCGGAACCAGCCTTTCGCCTTTTCGTCGTGGGGACAGCAATTTTGCCGTTGACCATTGTGCCGATATTCTGGCTCTCTCCGGATTTAGGCAATCTTCTAGGGGCTCTTTTGGCCGCTGTTAGATTACTGGCGGCGATATGGTGTGCGGTTATAGCTGCATTTATTTTGCGCAGGTTAACCGCGCCAGTTCTAACTGCGCAACAGACCAAATCTGTTGATGGCTTTACCTCATTGGTTCTTGCAGTTGTCGTTATCGGTTTAATGTCCGCTGTGGCGCCAGCATTGAGCGCTAATCCATATTTGGTTTTGGGCTGGGTATGTGTTGCAGTTATTGCAAATATGGGATCCCAAATCATCGCTTATATTGTAATGCTCAAACTTGGATGGAGCACTTTAGCAGTCCCTTTTTCTGTCGTTGCCGGAAATCGGAATTTTGCCCTTTTTTTGATTGCATTGCCTGCCGCTACGACTGATCCTTTATTGATTTTCTTGGGCTGCTATCAATTGCCTATGTATCTCACTGCACTGGTCATGAGCCCAGTCTATAATTCGAGGCTGAAGTATAAATTTAAGCCGTCCAGCCAAGACTAGATGAAGTGTATCCAGTCATCTTATCGGCAGTTTACATTAAGGACTTTACCAAACTGTAATGGGTAATGCCAAATTCTACTAGGAGACGCTTTGTACTTTCATCGACATTCCCAAAAACCCGCCCGTCCACGATTGCAAACTTTTGCAGAAATACATCTGCTATAGTTTCAAAACCATTTTCTAACTCTTGCTTAAAGTTTTCGGCGTTTTTAAATCTTCCATAAATGTAGTACTCGTCCCCATTTCCAAAAAATTCATACATGTTTGGATTTGTGCTCATCGATTGGCGGTTTATCAAGTCGTCTAAGAACCTGTTCAAAGCGCCTGCATCGTCAATCTTTGGAATTAATCTGGCGGAGAAACTGACTGCTTTTACCATGGAAACTCCAAAAATTGCACAGAATAGTCATCATTGGTATCGCGAGTTCTACGTTAGCGAAGATTTGCAAATTTAAAAGAATTACTTTTGGTAATTTGAAATATTTTGTAGATAATAAATTATAAATTTACCTCTCCGCCAAGGACGGTAAAATATAATGGGATGCTTCGACGGTCAGAAGGATCAACAGCTAGCGGATCCTGATACAGCACTGCAAAATTATCCCAATCGTGAGGCTAACTTCCGTTGAATTGGAGAACGCTGCACGTAAAGTGTCGCAAGCAAAAATCAAGAAAACATGGATAAGCTAGGTCAAAATGAAAGCAGTTTTGCAAAATTGGAATAAAGAAGAATTTAGAAGCTTTTTCTACGAAGCTTCTCTTTTCATAAGAGAAACTGAACTTGTTCACTTAGATGAGCATGTGGAAAATATTCATAAGTTTGTCACGAAAGAAGACGGAGCGGTGGAAGCAATGTCCCGATCAACCTTAATGCATTAAAATAAATTTGTTGGAGAGTTGCGATGGGAAGATAAAGGTGAAATTGTTACTACTGTATTCCTCAAGAAAAATAGCCTGCTCTGGACATCAATTGTAAGCAGATTGCCGATTGGAGAAGTAGCCTAACGAAGAGCCTGTCTTTCTCGCCAAATAATTATCAACCCTGAGAAAACAATAAGAAGAACGCCGGGAAAGAGCCTTTGTATTGGAAATTCTCCAAAAAATATCCAGCCAAGCAAAAAGGCGTTCAAAATTCCAAAATAGCTGAAAGGTGCAAGAACAGAAGACGCAGCATTGCGGAAGGCATACATCCAAAACACAACTCCAAAACCTCCACAAAAAGACATACTAAAAATAATCAAAACATCCAAATTTGATTGGATTGGCGAAAATTCGATAGTCCCAGCAGCTAAGATCAAAGCACCACAAGCTGCAGCAACTGCTGAATACAAAAATAGGACTGCGTTTGATACAGATTTATCAAAACTGCGCATAGTGACAGTAGCAGAAGCATAACAAAAAGCAGCGCAAATTGGGAGTATTGCACTCCAAGAGAAAACGTCAGAACCAGGTCTAACAATAATTACTGCGCCAAGAAGTCCTATAGCTATTGCGCTCCAACGCCATATACCAACCTTTTCACCGTATAGCGCGATAGCAAGCAAAACTATAAAAGTCGCGGCAGTTTGACCCAAGGCGGAAACTGTAGCTAGTTCCAAGCGTGCCAAAGCACTGTAAAAGAAAAATTGCGCTACTGCTACCATTAGCCCGCGGCCAAAAGCCAGACGCCACCTTGGTATTTGATAATAGTGAAGTTTGAATGTTAATTCGCGTTCGTAAGCGAGGAATAGAATGGCGGGTATGATGCCCAAAATATTCCTGTAAACAGATAGTTCCTGCGGTGAATAGCGCGCTGAAAGGAAGCGAACATGAACCGCCATTAGGTCGAAACAGAAATAACCTACAAGGCAAATCAGAATGGCGCGTATATTCGAGTTCATAAATTTGCCTGAGATAATAATTATAATGTAGTGGTGTATTGATACACAAAGCTAGATACAAAATACCAGTGAGGCATAATAATATTTCCCTCCATCGATGAGCTTTCCAAGCAATCTGTCACGCTTTCTATCAACAAGGCTAAAACGACAGACACCTCAATTCCACACATCGCCGCCACAG
>JAQWKM010000180.1 GCA_029247845.1 Paracoccaceae bacterium
TCTTCGGGTGAGAGATATGGAAGATCAAGCTCAGTCAAAGTAGTAGCAACTCTATCAGTAGTTGTTTCCTGTTTTCCTATCTTATTAAAAGTCGCAATTGCTTTACCTGCCCTACTCCGTACATCGTCCTCTGCATCCCAACGCCTAACAGGATCAAACCAATCTTTTGGCTCCCATTGCACCCCGTCCTTTAACATTTCTTGCAAAGCATTTGCTGCTTTAGGTAATGAATGATTAGCTAGGTTTGCTCTATCAAACTCCATCCATATTATAGCTTCATACTTCTTGTAATTATTCCAAGCGTCCTGTTTCGTATCAGCGCCTTTAATCTTTTTGTATATCTGTTTTGATGGGAATAATGATCTAAGTTCAGGCGGTACAGTAACGCAAGCATACCACCCTTTTTTACCTGATCTATTTACAATTGATGCTCTTGGATATGTATCCATACGCCCCTAAATACGCCCTTCTATACGCCCCTATATAGGGTAAGAAGTATAGCAATAGGGCTTGATAGTCAATAAAATATGGGTAATTATGGGTTATTCAGTACAACTTTAGGTGATGGTGGAGCCTAGGGGGATCGAACCCCTGACCTCTACAATGCCATTGTAGCGCTCTCCCAGCTGAGCTAAGGCCCCTTGTTCACGGTACATCGTGCGTAAAACTGTTTAGGTAATGTAAAAGACAGGATCAAGTCAAAAGTGTCACTCTGTATTAATCCTGCCAGATTGTATTCACCCGTCGTCGTCGTCAGTCGTAACGTCTGCAATATCCTCTAAGGGCACATTATCTTCGCCATCTTCTTCTAAAACATCATCACCCAGATCTACATCTACGTCATCATCGTCCAGAACAACAGCTTCGTCTGTCTGTGCTTCTGTTTCTGTTTCTGCATTAACAGAAGAAAGGTCCGCCGCATCGGCAGCGATCATTCTAGTTTTAGATGTATCCAGCTCAACGACGTCGCCGGTATATGGACTTACAATAGGATTTTTGTTCAGGTCATAGAACCGCTTGCCCGTCGTCGGGCACACGCGCTTAACGCCCCATTCATCTTTTGGCATGGGCTATTCCTTTCACGCTGTTACATGAGTTGAAGATTTGGGCCAACTGACATAACAAGAGCTAAGTGTCAAAGACTTTAAAGGGAAAAAGTGCTCTTAACGCCATTTACTTTCAAAGAAGCGCCTTTGTGTCGCTAATTGTGTTGCCAACAAACCCAGTTATCTCCGTCAACGTCCGGCGATCGACCCGAGCAAAACAGATGACTCTTAGGGTCTCTGCTCTTGATGGCCGCGTCAGCATTACTGCTCCCAGCCACGTTCCAATGCGCGATATTGAGGCTTTTGTATTAGAAAAAGAAGCCTGGCTTCAAGACAAGGTCTCCGCTATGCCAGAACCAGTACCGGTCACTTTTTATACTGCCATACCAATACATGGCATGTTGCATGACATTGTCCCATTCGGTGGAAATAGAATGGAAATATCAAAAAACCATCTGTATATCCCAGAAAAAATAAAACTGCCCAATGCCATCACAGTTGCATTTTTAAAAATACTGGCCCGCGATCAGATTATACAAGAGGCAGATTTCTATGCTTTAAAACTTGGTCTGCCATATGCAAAAATTTCCCTGCGCGATGTAAAATCACGCTGGGGATCATGCAATGACCAAGGCGCTATGATGTTTTCTTGGCGTCTGATTATGGCTCCACCAAAGGTGCTTACATATGTTGTCGCACATGAAGTGGCTCATCTTAGGCATATGAACCATTCTAATCAATTCTGGAATGAATTGCGTTCCTTATTAGGAGAGTACCGCGAAGAAAAACAATGGTTACGCGAAAATGGTGCGACTTTGCACAAGTATAAATTTAAAGATTGACCAAACCTACTATTTTGTGATCACAAGAAATCATGGATAAAGATACTAATAAAAACGACCAATCTGTTTCAGCCCACGACCTTGTTTACCGCGGCTTGAGAAACCAAATCATGTTTGGGCAGCTTGATCCAGGGCAAGCGCTCACTTTACGAGGAATCGGGGCATCTTTCGGAGTATCAATGACCCCCGCGCGGGAATCCGTCCAACGGCTGGTAGCGGAAGGCGCTTTGTCTATGTCAGGATCCGGAAGGGTCTCGACGCCCGAGCTTAGTAACGAGCGTATAGAAGAGCTCTCAGCCTTGCGTTCACTTATAGAAGTTGAATTGGCAAGTCGAGCCTTACCTCGTGCACACCTAGCCCTAATAGAGCGCCTCAAAGCTATTAATGGCATGGTTGGGACGGCAATAAGCGAATATGATGCCGTATCTTATATCCGGACAAATCTCGAGTTTCATCGCACCCTTTATCTAAGAGCCCAAGCTCCCGCAATGCTGGCTATGGCGGAAACGGTCTGGCTCCAGCTCGGGCCAACTATGCGATCACTGTACGGTCGCCTGCAACGCAAAGAAACACCACATTTTCACAAACTTATTCTCGCAGCACTCGCTGCGGGTGACGAACCCGGCTTGAGACTAGCTGTGCGCTCGGACGTGACACAAAGCCTTAGAATGCTAGCAAGCTAGTTAAACAGTTAGACCTGAAGAACCCACATCCAGAAATCTTTTTCTCCGATCACTAATAAGTGCTTTCGGGGATTGTCCACATAACTCTTTTAGAAGTTTAGAAATAGCATTTTTTACAGAAATATGCGCCGCATCGCAATCTCGATGCGCGCCACCCTGTGGTTCCTCGATAATCATATTATTTACACCCAACTGCGTAAGATCTTGGGCCGTAAGGCGCAGCGCCTCGGCGGCTTCCCGCATTTTTTCGGCATCTTTCCAAAGGATAGACGCACAGCCTTCTGGGCTGATAACCGAATAGATTGAATGTTCAAGCATCGCCACTCGGTTCGCTGTCGCAAACGCAACTGCTCCACCAGACCCACCTTCTCCAATCACAACCGAAACCAATGGCACACCGATTTGAAGGCATTTTTCAGTCGAGCGCGCAATTGCTTCGGATTGTCCACGCTCTTCAGCACCTTTTCCAGGATAGGCGCCAGGTGTATCAACAAGGGTTATCACTGGCAGGCCAAACTTATCCGCCAATTCCATTAGCCTAATGGCTTTGCGATATCCTTCGGGTCGTGCCATACCAAAATTTCGCTCAATCCGACTTTTAGTGTCATTGCCTTTTTCGTGTCCAAAAACCACAACAGGTCTATCTTCAAATCTAGCCATACCGCCCATAACGGCATCGTCATCTGCAAAGTTTCTATCGCCAGCCAACGGAGTATAATCCGTAAACAGAGCCTGAATATAGTCTTTGCAATGCGGCCGCTCAGGATGACGGGCAACTTGGCATTTTCGCCAAGGGGTCAAGTTTTTGTATAGACCAACTAGCATTTCTGCAGCTTTTTTATCGAGCGCTTCTGCTTCGGAGACAACATCCATTTCTTCATTATGACGTGCCATAGCTCGCAGTTCTTCTGCTTTGCCTTCTATTTCAGCAAGAGGTTTTTCAAATTCGAGATAATGCGTCATTGGTTGCTCCAAACCTGCAATTTTTTGTTTCGCGACTTAAATAGGCCGTCTTGAATGATCCATACAGTGCTTTGGAAAAAAACTCCACGGCAAGTTAGCAAGGGCATCTCAAATATTTCAGCCTATGAAAATCCAGTTTTATGCTGACTTTGTGAAATCATGTGATTCATCATAATTTCGGATATTATGATAATAATTGATAGATATTTCGAAATTTTTGTAATATTTGGAAGATTAATTGCAAAATAAATTCACTTTGAACAAAGAATGATAACATCTTTCATATGAGTTCGGTAGACTGTCATTGGTCTGAACTGGGGAATATCATGATTTCAACGCCTTATATTTTATTTTTGGGTGATGCGCCCGATCAGCTCGCCGCTAAAGTTGCCCAAGGTATAAAAGACTGGCGGCCAGATAACGCAGTTGGTCAGCTTAGATTGCTAGGGTGTGGTGCTGATTTAGGGATTGCTGATCTGACACTAGATCAAGCGCGGGATGCAGGTGTGAAAACTCTCGTAATCGGTGTAGCAAACCGAGGTGGAGTGATATCAGATACATGGAAAAAAGTGCTTATTGAGGCTTTGGAAAAAGGTTTTGACCTTGCCAGTGGCCTCCATAATCTTTTACGCGACGAAGCGGATCTTGTCAAAGTGGCCAAGGCGCATGGGCGTGCGCTACACGATGTAAGGGTTCCATCTGTGCAATATCCGATTGCCAACGGGATAAAGCGACGCGGAAAGCGATGTCTTGCAGTTGGAACTGATTGTTCAGTTGGAAAAATGTATACCGCCCTTGCCATGGACCACGTTATGCGTGCACGTTATATGAAGGGCGCCTTTCGCGCTACTGGACAGACAGGGATCTTGATCACTGGCAACGGTGTGCCATTAGATGCTGTCATCGCTGATTTTATGGCCGGCTCTGTTGAGTTTTTGACACCGGATAATGATGATGACCATTGGGACTTGATCGAGGGACAGGGAAGCCTGTTTCATGTATCTTATTCAGGCGTGACGATGGCTCTGATCCACGGTGGGCAACCAGACGCGCTAATTTTATGCCATGAACCGACACGCAAACACATGCGCGGCCTCCCTAGCTATACTCTCCCTAGCTTAGAGCAACTGCGCGATATGGTGCTTCCGATTGCACAAGTGGCAAATCCAGATTGCAAAATTGTTGGCATTTCAGTCAATACGCAGCACATGCTAGATCTAAACGCAAAATCCTACCTTGATGATTTGGAAATGCGTCTTAAGTTACCAGCAACTGATCCATTCCGATATGGGGCTGAAAAGCTGGTTGATGCCTTAGATACAGTTTAAATGCGTTAGATATTAAGACCCTGCGTCAAGATGGCTTGGGGGTATCCAGATCAGGCAAAAAGGCGCACTAAAATGCAAATCACAGTAAGCCAAGATATTTTCCGCCTTGCAAAGGTTTTTACGATCTCCAGAGGGTCGCGCAGCGAAGCAAAGGTGCTCAGCGTAAAGATTGAAAGAAATGGCTTTATTGGTCGTGGTGAATGTGTGCCTTACGCAAGGTATGATGAAACACTGTCCTCAGTTGAAGAGGAGATCAATGGCCTACCACTGAATTTAAACAGGGCAAGACTTTCTGATCTTTTGCCTGCAGGCGCGGCTCGGAATGCCATTGATTGCGCACTTTGGGATCTAGATGCCAAATTATCGGGAAAAAGAGTTTGGCAGCTTGCAGAATTGCCCAAACCCAAACCTAAAATTACAGCTTATACTTTGTCGTTAGACACACCCGAAAAAATGCGGGTCCAAGCCCTAGAAAATGCCTTTCGACCAATGTTAAAAATCAAGCTCGGCACGCCGAATGATATGCCCCGTCTTGAAGCTGTTCGCGCTGGGGCTCCAAAATCTGATATCATCGTGGATGCAAATGAAGGATGGAGCGCTGAGGTTTATGCAGACCTTGCACCTCACCTTATCAGGCTTGGGGTCAAGCTTGTCGAACAGCCCTTGGCTGCAGGTGAGGATGATGCTCTTTTGGGCATGGATCGCCCCGTTCCAGTTTGTGCCGACGAAAGCTGTCACGACAGGTCGAGCCTCGAAAATCTGGCGGGCAAATATGATGTGGTAAATATTAAGCTAGATAAGACAGGCGGCTTGACTGAGGCTTTGGCCCTGCGCCAAAAGTCCTTAGAGCTTGGATATGATGTCATGGTGGGTTGCATGGTTGGAAGCTCTCTTGCCATGGCCCCTGCGACATTAATCGCGCAGGGTGCGATGATAACAGACCTTGACGGACCACTCTTATTGGCCGAAGACCGAAAAAATCCGCTGCAGTTTGATGAAGCAGGCGTTCACCCCCCGTCAAAAGATCTTTGGGGTTAGGCCTGTATTGATAGAGAAAAGGAAATGATGTGAGCCGCACAGTCTATGTTAATGGGCAGTATTTGCCAGAAAACGAGGCGAAAGTTTCTATTTTTGACCGTGGGTTTTTAATGGCTGACGGAATTTACGAAGTGACTTCGGTTCTTGGCGGCAAGCTCATCGATTTTGACGGTCACTTTGTGCGGCTTGAGCGCTCACTTAACGAGATTGATATGCCATCACCAATTTCCAAGGAAGACCTTTTGGCCGTTCACCGCAAGCTTATCAAGTGCAACGACGTGGACGAAGGCATGATCTATCTGCAAATCACACGCGGCGCACCAGATGATCGGGATTTTGTTTTTCCGGATCCCGAAACAACTCCGCAAACAATTGTATTGTTTACACAGAGCAAGCCCGGGCTTGCAGATAGTCCAGCTGCGAAAAAAGGTCTAAAGGTCATCAGTATCGAAGACATGCGCTGGGGCCGCAGAGATATAAAAACTGTTCAACTGCTTTATCCTTCAATGGGCAAAATGATGGCTAAAAAAGCCGGTGTAGATGATGCTTGGATGGTACAGGACGGCACTGTGACCGAAGGTACAAGCAATAACGCTTATATTGTCAAAAACGGACAGATCATCACGCGCGCTCTTTCAAATGATATTCTTCACGGGATCACACGATCGGCCGTTTTGCGATTTGCAGAAGAAGCACAAATGGAGGTTGTGGAACGCAACTTTACTATTGAAGAAGCACAGCAGGCTGATGAAGCATTTATAACATCGGCCAGTATGTTCGTAATGCCTGTTGTGGAAATTGACCAGCAGTCTCTCGGTCAAGGGACCCCCGGACCTTTGGCAACACGGCTGCGTGAAATTTATTTGGAAGAAAGCATGCTTAAAGCGATTTGACAGGATAAAGATCGTAGTCTTTCAATAGATCATTGACCATGGCCGTTTCGTCTTTTCTTAGCACTTGATGCCTTTGGTACTTGGGATCACTGCGGTCATCCAGAACTGGCCGATCCCAACTATCTGTAGTGGCAAAAAACTCTTTGGGTCCGTGCTCTCCATAGATCTGCAAAAACCCCTGTAAAACCACATCAAGGTAAGTGAGCAAAATAGGAGAATTTACTTCCACTTTCGGCTCTTCAAGTTTCGAAACAATATAGACTGAACAGGCCTGCGGCTTGAACGCGTTACAAAACATCACATCTGTAACATCTTGGCGATGATACCCTGTTTCGCGCTCGTCAAGCGCGCGCCAATCTCCCTTTGGAACCCTGGCAATCAAACCTAGAAGCTCGTCCTGAGCAGAAGGCCGAATACTCAGTAGAGCAGACTGTCCATCGCTGTTGGTCTTCCAAATCCTGCGCCAGCCAGAGATTTTGGCCGCACGTGGATCAGAATATATATGGGTTGAAAAGTTTACTAGGCTTCCGTAGCCAAAAAAATATGAGTCAGTCATACTAAATAAGTGACGCGAGAGAACGGCATTGTCAATTCACTCCAAAAATCAATATTTTGCTTGTTCATCATTAAATCACATACTATTATAACAATCATAATCGGGAGAACTGGGTAATCCAGTGCCGAAGGAGCAACCGCCCCCGGAAACTCTCAGGCAAAAGGACCGATATGAAGTAACTACTCTGGAGAGAAATGCATTGCATTCGCCGAAGGGATAACGATCTCAGGCAAAAGGACAGAGGGGGCATCCTCCGCTTGGCGCTTAGGCTCCATGCGCAACATGATGCCGGGAAAAGTAATCCAAGCCTGGACGGGAAGAAGAGTATTAGATGACCGACGAACACCTTCGGACTTCGTTCTATGACTTGCACCTAAGACAAGGTGCCAAAATGGTGCACTTTGCTGGCTATGAAATGCCAGTCCAATACCCTCTGGGGGTCATGAAAGAGCACCTTCACACGCGCCAGAAAGCGGGGCTTTTTGACGTCAGCCATATGGGGCAATTAGTGCTGCGAGGCAAAAGCTATGAGCAAGTGGCAGCAGAGCTTGAAACTCTTATCCCGATGGATGTCATCAACCTTAAAGAAGGACGGCAGAGATACGGTTTTCTGACAAATGAAAATGGTGGTATCCGAGATGACATCATGTTCGCAAATCGTGGAGATCACATCTTTTTGGTGGTTAACGCTGCCTGTGTAGAAGCTGACCTTGCGTATCTGCGCAAAAATATTAGTCCTGAAATTAATGTAAAACATCTCAAAAATAGGTCCCTACTGGCACTTCAAGGACCAATGGCTGAGCGTGTTTTGGCAGAACACTATCCCGCTATTTGCGATATGACATTTATGGATGTGGAAACCATTCCGCTTGCCGGTTCAGAATGCTGGGTATCACGCTCGGGCTATACGGGCGAAGACGGGTTTGAGATTTCAGTGCCAGAGACTGTAGCTGTAGATCTGGCCAACACACTGGTTATGCATGATAACGTGGAACTGATCGGCCTAGGCGCGCGGGATTCACTAAGGCTCGAGGCAGGCCTTTGCCTTTATGGCCATGACATAGATGTTCACACATCCCCAATTGAAGCTGGTTTGAGCTGGGCCATTCAACACCGACGCAAAGACCACGGCGGTTTCCCGGGCGCAGATAGAATTTTGCGCGATTTGGCTAACGGGCAATCCCAAAAAAGAGTTGGCCTTCAACCTGTTGGCAAAGCACCGATGCGCGAAGGTAGCGAGCTGTTCCAAACAGAAGGCAGCTTAGAAAAGATCGGTATGATAACATCCGGTGGATTTGGACCAACCGTTGGAGCACCTGTTTCAATGGGTTATGTTTCATCAGAATTTGCGCAACCCGGCACGACGATTTTTGGAGAAGTACGCGGAAAACGTTTACCAGTCAAAACGGCAGAACTTCCCTTCACGGGACCAAATTTTAAACGTTAAAGACATGGAGAGATAATATGAAATTCACGGAAGAGCACGAATGGCTTCGAATTGAGGATGATTTGGTCGTGGTTGGGATTACAGAACACGCAAGTACCCAACTTGGCGACATCGTTTTTGTAGAGCTGCCCGACGAAGGCCAAACCGTTTCAAAAGATGACGAAGCCGCTGTTATAGAAAGCGTAAAAGCCGCTTCGGATATTCTGGCACCTATCGATGGTGAAATTATCGAAGTGAACCAAGCGATAATAGATGAGCCTTCCAAAATCAACGAAGACCCACTTGGAGTCGGTTGGTTTTTCAAAATTAAACCGGATGATCTTAGCCAAATGGACGATTATATGGATGAGCGCAGCTATAATAAGTTGATCGCTTAACAGTTTGTTAAACCTTACAAAATTGCGGCTCAAAGACTGATGAACCGATCAAAGACATGACGAGGAGAACATAATGCCCTTTAAGCCAACCGAGTATCTTCCGTACGACTTTGCAAACCGACGCCACATAGGGCCATCGCCAGCTGAAATGGGTGAGATGCTAAAAACTATCGGCTACTCGGATATTGACGGCTTGATCGATGATACACTGCCAAAATCAATTCGGCAGGAAGAACCGCTCGATTTTGGAAAAGCCAAGTCAGAGCGCGAACTTCTGTATCATATGCGAGTGACTGCATCCAAAAATATGGTTCTCACCAGTTTAATCGGGCAGGGTTATTATGGCACCGTGACACCCCCTGTTATCCAAAGAAATATTTTGGAAAATCCTGCATGGTACACGGCTTACACGCCTTATCAGCCAGAAATTAGTCAGGGCCGCTTAGAAGCTCTTCTTAATTTTCAAACAATGATTTCTGACTTGACTGGCCTTGAAATATCTAATGCTTCTCTGTTGGATGAGGCAACAGCTTGCGCAGAAGCGATGACCATGGCCCAGCGGGTTGCAAAGTCAAAATCGCAAACGTTCTTTGTAGATGAAAACTGCCATCCACAGAATATCGAAGTCATGCGCACTCGGGCCAAACCTCTTGGAATTATACTGATTGTAGATACACCTGAAAATATGGTCGCAGAGCAAGTCTTTGGCGCAATATACCAATATCCGGGGACATATGGTGGCGTAAATGATTTCACC
>JAQWKM010000181.1 GCA_029247845.1 Paracoccaceae bacterium
ATGCATGGGATAGCATTGCCTCATCCGGAGACAGTGCACGTGCAGCAATGTTTCAGGGTATGGTCGGGAGCAAAGTGTATTTCATCGGCGAACCCCGAGATTTGTCATTTTTTGAACCTTTGAAATTGCTCAATGACCCTGAACCAATTCAGAAGGTCCCACTGGAAGACGCGGAAGGCATTGTCTGTACGGGGCCGTTTGAGTCAAAAGCTGATCCAGAAGACATGCGCTCAACCTTTCTTTTGGCCAAGAAAAAGGGCCTCAAGTTGCTGTGCGCAAACCCTGATATTGTAGTAGATCGCGGAGATGTCCGCGAATGGTGCGCCGGAGCTATAGCTCAATTATACACTGAAATGGGGGGAGAAAGCCTCTATTTTGGCAAACCGCACTCACCAATTTATGATCTGGCCCGGCGCCGTTTGGCAGCTCTAGGCGGAAATATCAGTTCGGATCGTATTTTGGCCATTGGTGACGGGATCCAAACAGACATAAATGGCGCATTTAGCGAAGGTATTGATTCTCTTTTTATCTCCGGCGGTTTGGCCAAAGAAGAAACAAAAACAACTAAACAACCTGATCCAAAAGCCTTGAGTAACTATTTATTGGACCAAAAACAGGATCCAAGCTTCACAATTGGATATTTACAGTAAACTTATGCTTGATTTTCTGCATCTGCAAAGTAATAAAGTTACATATCCCGGTACAAAATCGGAAAATTATTACTTAACGAACTGGAGGGTATCATGCTGGATAATCTACTGCGCGGAACAATCTGTATCGAAGACATTGAGATGGGTATGAGCCGCCACCTTAGAAAGGTGGTGTCGGATGAAGATATTGAAATGTTTGCTCAAGTGTCTACCGACCACAATCCAGTCCACTTAAATGATGAATATGCACAAGATACAATTTTTGAAGGCCGTATTGCTCATGGCATGCTCACAGCTGGGCTTATCTCAGCCGTAATCGGTGAACAGCTTCCAGGCCATGGAACCGTTTACATCAGCCAGACGCTCAAGTTCCTTGCTCCTGTTCGTCCCGGCGACATGGTCTATGCCGAAGTAAAGATTATTGACATTGAACTTGCAAAGCAGCGGGTCAAGCTCGATTGCCATTGTTCGGTTAACGGCAAACATGTGCTTGTCGGTGAGGCAACAGTTTTGGCACCAAGCCGAAAATTTGACTAACCTCAATCTTAACTTGCGTCCACTCTTTTAGAAGGCTACCTCATCCCTATGAGGGTTATCCGTGATTATGAATTCGTCGAAGATATTGACAAAGGTTCCAGCGTTGCTATCGGTAATTTTGATGGTGTGCATCTCGGGCATCAATCCGTTATCGACTTAGCCCGCAAAGAGGCCAAGGCCCACCAAGCATCACTTGGTATTTTGACCTTTGAGCCACACCCACGCAGCTATTTTGCGCCCCAAGCGCCAGCATTTCGCCTGATGGGGCCTGAAGCACGCGAGACGCGGCTAGAAAAGCTAGGCATCGATCTTCTTTATGAAATGAATTTTAATGCTAGCCTGTCTGAGCTGACACCAGAAGAGTTTGCGCAAAAAATTATTTGTGATGGCTTAGCGCTTAAACATGTGGTTATCGGGGCGGATTTTTGTTTCGGCAAAGGGCGCTTGGGAAATGTCACTGATTTACAGCGTTTTGGAGAAGAAATGGGGTTTGGTGTCACCATTGCACCGCTGATCGCAGCTGGATTGAGCGAAGTGTCATCGACCTCAATTAGAAAGGCCCTTTACGAGGGGCGCCCGCGCGATGCAGCAGCTCAACTCGGACACTGGCATCGTATTGAAGGCCCAGTCATCGGTGGTGAGCAGCGCGGCCGCGAGTTAGGCTATCCAACTGCAAACATGTCTATGGACGGTCTTCACTTGCCCAAATTAGGTGTTTACGCCGTCTTGGTCGACATTTTGGATGGTCCCTATAAGGGAACACATCACGGGGCTGCATCATTGGGCGTCAGACCGATGTTTGGCGAAAATGCAGCCAATCTGGAAACTTTTCTGTTTGATTTTGCAGGAGATTTATATGGAACAAACTTGTCCGTCGCACTTGTTGATTTTTTACGGCCCGAGCTGAGTTTTGATGGATTACAGGCCTTAATTGATCAAATGGCCGTTGACTGCGATCAGGCAAGAAGGATTTTGAGTGCCCCATGAGCACTGAGGATCCCATTGATCGTACAGACCTTGCGCCTAAGTTTTGGGAGCGCAAAAAACTACAGCACATGTCCAAACCGGAATGGGAAGCGCTTTGTGATGGATGCGGAAAATGCTGTTTGAATAAAATCGAAGATGATGAGACAGGCGAGGTCTTATTGACACGCGTCGCCTGCCGATTGTTCGATGACAGTACGTGCAGATGCGGTCAGTACGACACGCGTCATCAGTTCGTTCCTGAATGTATTTCCCTGACCCCTGAAACAATCTCACAGCATGCGTATTGGCTCCCAAAAACCTGTGCCTATTTACTCTTATGGGAGGATAGGGCTCTTTTTGAGTGGCACCCCCTAATATCAGGTGACTTTGAGACTGTTCATAAAGCTGGCATCTCAATCCAAGGGCAATCTATTCCAGAGTTTGAAGTCGATGATGAAGACTGGGAAGACCACCTTATAGAGGAAGAATACTAGATGTTTTTAGCATCAGACAACATCGGCCCAGTGCCTGACGAAATTTTTCAGGCTCTTGCGAATGCCAATCAGGGATATCAGTACTCATATGGGAAAGACGACGTAACAAAAGATGTCAGTACTCTTATAAAAAGGGTTTTCCAAGCTCCTGAGGCTGCCGTTTATATTGTCGGCACTGGCACCGCGGCGAATGCCTTAGCTTTGTCAACGTTAGCTAATCCCTGGGACACAATTTTTTGTACACCAGTCTCACATCTGAACGAAGACGAATGTAATGCGCCAGAGTTCTTTTCAGGTGGCTGTAAGTTGACCTTGGTCGAGGGGCATGACAAAATCACTCCAGATGCCCTTCACAAAGCCATCCAATCCCAAGAGCGTCGCGGCGTCCATGGCCCTCAGCGCGGTCCAGTTTCGATCACCCAGTTGACTGAAAAAGGCACCGCATATTCCCTGCAAGAATTAAAAGCTATTGTTGATATCGCCAAATCTTATGGGCTCACCGTGCATATGGATGGCGCTCGGTTTGCAAACGCCATGGTATCACTGGGCTGTAGCGCCGCTGAAATGAGTTGGAAATTGGGTATTGACGTCGTGAGCTTTGGCTGTTCCAAGAATGGCTTAATGTGTGCCGAAGTCGTTGTGTTCTTTGACCCCAAGCATGCATGGGAATTTGAGCTACGCCGCAAACAGTCAGGGCATCTGCTGTCCAAACAGCGGTATTTATCTGCTCAGATCAAAGGCTATCTGGAAAATGATCTTTGGCTGGATCTTGCCCGCAAGGCTAATAACCACGCCGCTTACCTTGTTGAGGGATTGAAACAAATAGAACACTGCCAATTTGTCTACCATCCAGATGCCAATATGATATTTGTGAAATTTCCAAGAGGCATGCACCAGATGGCAGTCAAAGCCGGGGCGTATTACGACCTAAGAGGGCAAGACCTTAAAAATGGCCCGCAAGATGAGCTTTTAACCGCGCGGATGGTCTGTGACTGGTCCATTGGGAAAGACAATATTGATCAGTTCCTTGTTACCCTTAAAGCGGGTTAAGGATAAAATCTACATCGGCATACATTTCGCCAAGATTGCAACAGAGATTACTAATAGCGTTGGCGCACTCAATATGTAAGACTGCATTTTATGACAATCAAAACGGGCTGACGCCTTACCCTAAATTTGCGGGCAAGATTCACCAAGAGAAATTTGCGTTCATACTACTTAGGACAATATAGGTATAAATCAGGAAATATCTTTGTAACTGATTTCCTTCCGACCTTCGCCTGTTCTTTCACTTCGAACAAGCAAGCGGTTTAAAGCATTAATATAGGCTTTGGCGCTTGCAACAACAGTATCGGTATCCGCAGACTCGCCAGTTGCAATATTGCCATCTTCTTCCATACGAACTATGACCGTTGCCTGTGCATCAGTACCTTCGGTGACGGCATTCACTTGATAAAGCTGAAGCCGCGCCTTGTGCGGATGCAATGCTTTGACGGCATTAAAGGTGGCATCGACCGGGCCATCACCGGTTGCCGAAGCGGTCACTTCTTCACCATCGATCACCATTGTCATATCAGCTTTCTGCGGGCCGTTTGTGCCACATATAACGGTTAACGAATGAAGAGCCAGACGATCGTTTTCCGCATCTTCGCTTGCCCGCATGAGGGCGATCAGATCGTCATCGAAAACTTCTTTCTTGCGATCCGCCAATTCTTTGAAACGAAAAAATACATCTTTAAGCTGGTTATCAGCAAGACTGAAACCCAAATCTTCGAGTTTAGACCGCAAGGCCGCACGACCAGAGTGTTTGCCCATCACCAGGTTGGTGGCGGCAAGCCCAACGTCTTCGGGACGCATAATTTCGAAAGTTTCGGCGTTTTTCAGCATACCATCCTGATGAATACCACTTTCATGC
>JAQWKM010000002.1 GCA_029247845.1 Paracoccaceae bacterium
ATAACATTCATGCTTTTTGCGATTGCAAACGATATCTTGTGTTGATCTAACGTAAGCGCTCTTCTTGAAAATGTGCATTTGCGGTTTTGACAACATGGCACATTCACGATACTCAGAACGTGTATAAATCTGGGGTAGAACAGTATTATGAGCAAAGCTGGGCAAAGTTTAGGTAATCCTTCCATAAAGGTCTTTTTGGAGAGTTTTAAGGGAGCGCTTTTGTTTATAATAATTTTTAGTTTTAGTATGGTTTGGTACTCTGCAGCTGTTTGGGCACAAGACTATATCTTTTCCAAAATTCAGGTTGAAGGAAACCGCCGAATAGAGTCGTCAACAATCAAGAGCTATTCGGGCCTCAAAGTTTCTCAAGCAGTCACTGCGGCAGAGCTGAATACGGCCTATCAGGATATCGTTGCAAGTGGTCTTTTTGAGATGGTAGAGATTCTTCCCTCAGGGTCAAGTTTGGTCATTACAGTAAAAGAGTTTCCAACAATCAATCGAGTCGCTTTTGAAGGAAATTCCAAGCTTAAAGATGACGTTTTAGTGCGCCTCGTGAAAAGTCGTTCAAGAAAAGTTTTTAATCCAACAGATGTGGAGCAAGATCGCGGTCTTATTACACAAGCCTATGCCGATATGGGGCGTTTGGCTGCCACTGTTGGGGCAAAAATAATTCGCCAATCTGATAATCGTGTTGATTTGATTTTTGAGATTTTCGAAGGTGGGTTGGTTGAGATCGAACGTATCGGATTTGTTGGGAACAGGGTTTACACTGACAGGAAGCTTCGTGGTATTTTACAAACCAAGCAGGCAGGATTTCTACGTAGCTTTATCCAGCGCGATACATTTGTGGAAGACCGGATTGAATTTGACAAACAAGTCCTCGTTGACTTTTATAAATCTCAAGGCTACGTCGACTTTCGAATTAATTCCGTAAACGCAGAGTTTTCACAGGAACGCGACGGATATTTTATCACCTTTAACATTAGAGAGGGTCAGCAGTTCAAAGTCGGTTCGATAAGCATGCAGACTAATGTAGCTAATATTGACCCGGCATCCTTTTCAACAGTCTTGAAAATGAAAAAAGGCCAACTTTATGCGCCAGTTGCCCTGGAAAATGATATCGCCCGCATGGAGCGTTATGCCAATCAAGAGGGTTTAGAATTTATAAAGTTCACGCCGAAAATATCCCGTGACGATTCAAATCTGTTGCTGAATGTGAGCTATGTTTTAGAACGTGGCCCACGCCTGTTCGTCGAAAGAATTGATATAGAAGGAAATACCGCCACACTTGACCGTGTGGTCCGGCGTCAATTCAGAATAGTAGAAGGCGATCCCTTTAATGCAAGAGAGATAAGGGCGAGCGCCCGCCGGATTCGTGCGCTTGGCTTTTTTGCCGATGTCAGCGTCACAACACGCGAAGGAAGCGGACCTGAAAAGGTAATTATTGAAGTTAACGTCGTTGAAAAACCGACAGGATCGCTTAACTTTGGCGCGGCCTATTCAACGGCAGCCGGTCTAGGTGGTACTATAGAATACGGTGAAAAGAACTTCCTTGGTAGAGGGCAATCTCTAAATTTCAAAGTCAACGCGGGTACTGGCAACCAAACGTACTCGTTTGATTTTTCAGAGCCCTCCTTCCTCTATCAGGACCTGAGCCTTTCACTGGGCGCAGCTTATCGCGAAACTCAACAACAGTATTCAAATTATAACACCACTGCTATTCAGATCAGACCACAAGTTTCTTTCCCGATCAGCGAACAGGCACGCATGGGGATCCGCTATTTTTACAATGCTACAGAATTATCTGCGATCACTACTTCTAGTGGTTCTATTGTTAATTTAGAACAAGATCTTGGTAGGGTAAACCATTCCGGTGTTGGATTTACTCTGAGTTATGATACCCGTAGAACCGGTCTGGATCCAAACGCAGGCATATTTTTGAGACTGGGTCAGGATTTTAGTGGACTTGGCGGAGACGCGAGGCGCATTAAAACGACTGGTCGTTTATCGGGCGAAATGAAAGTCCTAGGAGAAGAAGTTACGCTTGTCAGTACGCTCGAAGGTGGGCTTTTGTCCTATTCTCGAGGGCAAAGCCGGGTGACTGACCGCTTTTTGATGGGAAGCAACGTTTTACGTGGTTTTAACCCCGCCGGCATCGGTCCAAGGGAATATGATTTAGACGCAGGCGTGAACGATGCTTTGGGAGGCGATAAATACGCAGCTATGCGTCTCGAAGCTCTGTTCCCGCTCGGAATACCGGAGGAATATGGCATTTCTGGCGGCATTTATTACGATATCGGCAACCTTTGGGGGCTTGAGTACGGTGCTGAAGAGTATCCTTTAAAATATGAATCTGGCAGTTGGCGGCAGTCACTGGGCTTTTCACTTTTCTGGAAGACGCCGGTCGCACCATTCAGATTTAACTTCTCTCGCGTTATAGCCAAGCAACCCCTCGATGTGGTAAGCGAGTTTGAACTCACGCTGGCCATAAATCGGTTCTAGAGGTGTTTTTTCGCAGTAGAATAACTTGGATGATTGTCATTTCTCTGCTTTGTGTAAATGGAAACTATTCTCAGGCACAGTCGGAAGTCAAGGCACCAATTATCTTCAATGTTCTTGTTATTGACGTCAATAAACTGATTGACCAAAGCAACGTCGGCCGAGCGTTAAAAGCCCAACATGAAAACGCAAATTCTAAACTCGATAATGAATTTAACAATCTGAAAACTGAATTGATAAAAGAAGAGCACCATCTGAGCGAAATAAGGCCAGATACGGACGTTGCGGAATTTCGCCAGATGGCAAAAGACTTTGACCAAAAATCTACCGAGGTGCGCGAGGCTTACATCGAGCGTCAGACAAAGATTGATAACGTTTTTAACCTTAATCGGCGCAGACTATTTGAAGCATCAGTCCCTTACCTCAAGCAGATTCTGAACAAAAACAATGCATCTGTATTGATCAGAAAAGATCAAACAGTTTTGTCTGCAAATAGTGTGGATGTTACTGATTTGGCAATAAATGCGGTTAATGCAAACCTAGAAATCAATGCCTTTCTTGAACACAAATAGCCAAACCTAACGGATTGCAGTTTCAAACTTAGGGTTGGTATAGACACAAAGCTTGCTCGCCCCTGACTGGCTTGATACTCCTGTAGTACAAGCTATCAGAAGGACGCTTTATGACAGATCAGCCTTTGACCGCGGATATCGACCTTATCCAGAGAATATTGCCTCACAGATATCCATTCCTGTTAATCGACAAAGTTGTAGATATTGTTGGAACGAAAACAGCAACTGGCATTAAAAATGTCACTTTCAATGAACCACATTTTCAAGGCCATTTTCCGGGCGCTCCAATCATGCCTGGCGTGACTATTGTTGAGGCAATGGCCCAGAGTGCTGCGGTGATGCTTGGAACGGCCCTTGGTTTGGCTAATAAAAATCTTCTTGTGTATTTTATGGCCATAGATAAATGTAAGTTTCGTCGTAAAGTGATCCCCGGCGATGTTTTGAAATTATCTGTAACTACACTGCGTGGAAAACCGGGGGGTAAGGTTTGGCGGTTTGCGGGCCGAGCAACTGTGGATGGGGAAATGGCTGCTGAGGCGGAATTTACTGCTATGATGGATATACCTCAGGAGGCGTCATAGTGACCCATAGTAATATTCACTCAAGCGCAGTGATTGAAGAGGGTGCGCGCATTGGTCAAGATTGTCACATTGGACCATTTTGCCATATTGGCTCCGAAGTCATACTTGGAGACCGCGTGACACTTAAAAGCCATGTCGTCGTTACAGGAATAACAGATATTGGTCCAGACACTGAGGTGTTTTCCTTTTCTGTGCTTGGTGAAATTCCGCAGGATCTTAAGTACAAGGGTGAGAAAACAAAGCTCGTGGTTGGCGCACGCAATAGAATTCGTGAGCATGTGACCATGAATACTGGCACTCAAGGAGGTGGAGGAACAACTTCTGTCGGGGACGATTGCCTCTTTATGGCAGGGTCGCATGTAGCCCATGATGTTCAAATTGCAAACCGTGTGATCTTGGTCAACAGCGTTGCACTTGGAGGGCACTGTGTGCTTGACGATGATGTGATTGTCGGTGGCTTGTCTGGTGTCCATCAATTCGTGCGTATAGGGCAGGGCGCCATTATAGGTGCCGTTACAATGGTGGCAAATGATGTTATTCCTTATGGCCTTGTTCAGGCACCTCGGGGTGAGTTGGACGGTTTAAACCTGGTTGGATTAAAGAGAAAAGGTGTGCCACGCAGCGATATTATGGCCTTGCGAGCAGCCTTTCAAATGTTGGCTCAGGGTGATGGAACGTTTCAGGAAAGATCTCGCCGTCTTGGGGAGGAAACCGAGAGTGAATATGTCAAAAAGATCGTTGATTTTGTAACAGGTGATACAGAACGCTCCTTTATGACGCCGGGACAGTGATATGGAAGACCGCCTAGCAATCTTGGCTGGTGATGGCATATTGCCTGTGCTTTTGAATGTTGCAATGCCAGATGCCGTTTGCGTTGTCTTTCGAGGGGTGTCACATCAGTTTGAAGCTAGTCACCCTTTTATAGAGGCGCGGTTTGAGAAGCTTGGAGAATTGTTTGAAATATTAAAAAGCGAAGGTGTCGAAAAAATTGTCCTGGCTGGATCGATTTCGCGCCCAGCTTTGAACCCAAATGAGTTTGACGACTTCATGTGCGGGATAGCGATACAAATTGGTGAGATACTGCGTCAGGGAGATGACGCCTTACTACGGTTTGTTTTGGGTCTTTTTGATCAGAATGGTTTTTCCATCGTCAGTGCGGCACAAGCGCTTCCAAACCTTGTTGCAGAACCCGGTATGCTAACTGGACCTCATGAAACGCAGAATGAGAAGGATATTCATAAAGCTGATGAAGTACTTGCGCTTATGAGCTCCGCAGATATAGGTCAGGCTGTAGTCGTGGAAAACGGACTCGTTTTAGGGGTTGAAACATTACAGGGCACTGACTGTCTTTTGCAATTTGTTGCAGAAACTGATCCTATCCTTAGAGACAGTCTCAAAAAGGGCGTTCTGGTCAAACGTCCTAAAAATCAGCAAGATTTGCGCGTCGATATGCCAGCCATTGGACCAGATACAATAGACGCCGTGTCCAAAGCGGGGCTTGCGGGCATTGTTATCTCACCTCACACCGTTCTATTGATCGAGAGGGAAAAAACGCTGTCTTTAGCTGCGCAAAAAGATATTTATATCGTGGCCCGAGACGCAATATCATGAAATTTTATATCATAGCTGGAGAACCGTCTGGTGATCGCTTAGGGGCATCTCTTATTGAAGGGCTCGACAGTATTCTAAGCCAGCCAGCGGACTTCCGTGGAGTTGGTGGTTCTATGATGATAGATTTGGGCCTCGATAGTTTGTTTCCTATGGAAGAGATCGCCATCATGGGAATTGGAGAAATCTTAGCGAACTATCGTTTTTTTAAAAAACGTATTGCTCAAACGGCCAAAGCCGTTATCGCTGCGAGTCCAGATGCATTAATTACAATTGACTCACCTGAGTTCAATTTACGTGTTGCTGAGCTTGTCAGAAAGAAAAGTGATATCCCCATTATCCATTATGTGGCTCCTACTGTTTGGGCGTGGAGACCTCAGCGTGCTCTTAGGATGGCTAAGCATGTAGATCATGTCCTTGCCCTACTGCCGTTCGAACCGCACTATATGCAAGAGGCGGGAATGAGCTGTGATTTTGTTGGCCATCCGGTCGTGGAAGAACCCGTCGCAACTTTAAATGCCGCAGCCGCTTTTCGGGTTCGCTATGATATTGGAGACGCACCCTTGGTGTTGTGTTTACCTGGATCGAGACGCTCTGAGATTAAGCATTTAGCACCCATTTTCGGCAGGACAATCGCCAAGCTTAAAGCTGCGTCACCCCAATCCGTGATTGTTGTACCTGCGGCAGAACTTGTAGTGGCAGAAGTGCGTGGTCAAATTTCTAAATGGCAGGATGATGTTATCGTATTAGATCCGCGAGATCACTGCCCTGATCAAGCACTATTGCATAAGCGGGCGGCCTTTCGGGCGGCCGATGTTGCTTTAGCGGCCTCGGGAACTGTATCGCTCGAATTGGCAGCGAATGAAACGCCAATGGTCATTGGTTATGACATGGGATGGCTATCGCGTCAGATTATAGGCCGAATGGTGAAAACAGACACTGTTACACTTGTAAACCTCGTGTCTAAGACCCGTCATGTTCCTGAGTTTATTGGTAAAAAATGCTCTCCGAAAAACCTTGTACCTGCATTGCTTAAAACGTTGGAATCTCCTAAGGATCAGCTTGCAGCAATGCAAACCACTATGGATTTGCTTGGAAGAAAACAAGGTTCCCCGGGTGAGAGGGCAGCTGTCTCAGTCTTGGAATTTTTGAAGTAAGAGAAAAAACGCTGAAGTAAATTATTGCGAGATCATGCGAATAAATTTTCGAATTTAATTTCCTAAAATTGATGTTTTTTCAAAAGCGGCGGTAAAGCCCTTTAAGGACATACCGAAGGTGATTGGTCGGTTGGGTTGCGATATATGAACGACGGATATCTTGGCTTGTGAACCCTTTTTCAAAATGTTGATTTCATTTACGGTCAATCCGACCCGCACGATACAACCAATGGCATTACAAAAGGTATAAGGATATTGTTTGACGTTCGCCTCATCAAAAGAAATGGTGAGCGGGATTGTCAAAAGGGTTTCTAAGGGTACCACAATATTTGCCCCTGCAGCGATACCTTGTTCGTTGCTGAGACGGAATAAAGATATCTCGCTCATAGGCTGCTTTTGTTTATTCAAAAGAAGTTGCGTCATCTCGCATGTCTCAAAACCATCTTGGCCCCGCACGCATTCTAAAGACCAGTCGCCAATTCTGTCTGCAATATATGGTTTGCCAATTTTTGGAAGGTTTAACGCCGCTCCCAATGATAAAGAATCTGCCTCTTCTTGCGCTAAGCTTGGTAATGAAAAAGTGGAAATAATTGCGAAAATACCAATAACACGTTTAAACTTCATTTTTAGTTTCTCCCAATATTTTTATTTTATTATCATGTAAATCCTCTGTTGTCAGTGACCTTGCTAGAGTATTTAACCAAAGGATTAAATCCGCGTATTCTCGCTAAATATTTCTTATCCAGCCATTACTATTTGCGTGTTTAAATTTTAGTTTTGTGAAAATAGGAAAGGGATCTAACTCCTATCCCACATCTGTACGAAGAGTTAACTAGCGGCGCGAGCGTTTTTCAAATCTTGGAAGCATCGCAGAAAAATCCTTTCCGTTACCATCCTCATCAAAGACAAACTGTTCGTATAGCTTTAAAGCCATCTGCCCGATTGGTGTATCTGCATCGGCCATCTCTGCGGCTTGTTGGCTAAGGCGCAAGTCCTTGACCATGAGTTCTGATGCAAATCCGGGTTTGTATTCGTTATCGGAAGGTGAGGTTGGTCCTATGCCAGGGGCAGGGCAATAGGCGTTCATCGTCCAACTGTACCCGGAGGATGTGCTGACCACATCAAACATTGTCTGACGATCAAGACCTAATTTATCTGCCATTGCAAAAGCTTCACAGGTCACAATCATCGTTGCCCCAAGGATCATATTATTACAGATTTTGGCAGCCTGCCCATTGCCAGAAGCTCCACAGTGGACTGCTTTTTGACCCATAGTGTCAAAAAGGGATTTTGCTTTAGCAAAGCCTTCGTCTGATCCTCCAACCATAAATGTTAAAGTGCCGGCTGTCGCGCCACCAATACCACCTGAAACGGGTGCATCTATTGGTATGATCCCTGCGGCCTCAGCCAATTTGGCAACGCTTCGCGTACTATCTAAATCCACAGTAGAGCAATCCAAGAGTACAGCCCCTGTGGTCATTGTCTTTAGCACCTGGTCTGCAACAGATTGAAGGATCGCCCCATTTGGCAGCATCATTATGACGACATCGGCACCAATTGCGGCGTCTGCCGCTGAGCCAGCCATTGATATATCGTCTAAGTCGGCTGGAAATGTATCAAAGCCGATTACCTCATGCCCATCTTTGAGAAGGTTAAGAGCCATTGGTTTGCCCATGTTCCCTAATCCGATAAATCCGATTTTCATCACTATTCTCCCTGTAATCGCAATTCGTTTTTGCCAAGTGGCGCAAGCATGCGCTCAATCGCGTCCGTGGGGACGCCCGTTATTGCGTGTTTCCAGTTTGGGTTGCGATCTTTGTCAATGATAGCAGCCCTAATTCCTTCGATAAAGTCGCCAAATTCCATTGAACGCGCTGTAAAGCGGTATTCCCAATTTAGCGCTTCGTGAAGCCCACCGCTGGACCCACGATTATGGTCAATTATATGTAATGCACAGGCCATGGATAACGGCGAATTTCGGCGCATCGCCTTGATCGTCTGTTGTGCGAATTCGCTTTTGTCGTCCATCAGCCTTGTGGCTATATCTGCGAGGATTGGGGTGTCAAAAAACCTATTTATGGTGTCAATCTGGGCCTTAAGGCGTCCATCGGGGGGAACTTGATAATACGACTCTAGGATTTCTATATTACCTGTTTTCTCTAAGTCTTGAGTTAGTTTAGTCCAGTTATGTTGCAATATAAAATTATCTGCAAAGCCCACATAAATAGCATCACTTGGCCCCATTCTCTGGGCTGTTAATCCAAGATAGGCACCGAGATGCCCTGGTGCGCGTGCCAGAATGTCAGAACCACCCACATCTGGGACAAGACCGATACCGCATTCAGGCATGGAAATTTGGCTACTTTCGCCCACGATCCTGTGACTTCCGTGACATGAAATTCCAACACCCCCGCCCATGGTAAAGCCTTGCATGAGTGCAACATAGGGTTTGGGATAATCAGAGATAAGAGCATTAAGTCTATATTCATCTGCCCAAAACCTCTGTCCAAATTTGAAATTTCTAGCCTTGCCTGTGTCGTAAAGATTGGCAATATCACCACCGGCACAAAATGCCCGATCGCCGAGGGCATCGATTACAATCAAGTCGACAGTGTCATTCTCACGCCACGCAAGTAGAGCTTGCTCGATTGCTGTGCACATATCATATGTCATTGCATTAAGCGCATTTGGCCTTTGTAATGTAATACGCCCTGCTCGTTGTTTTACACGGATATCAATATCGTTCATCTTTCCGCCAGCATCTGTCGAGAGACTATCATCCGCATAATTTCGTTTGTACCTTCGAGAATTTGATGAACCCGAAGATCGCGCACGATCTTTTCTATTCCGTAATCCGCAAGATAACCGTAACCGCCATGTAACTGTAAACAGCTGTTCGCAACGTCGAAGGCTGCGTCGGTTACATACATTTTCGCCATTGCACAGAATTTAGTTGCATCGGACGCTTTGGTGTCCAGTTTCCATGATGCTTGTCGTAAAAAAATACGAGCAGACTGCAATTTAATCTCCAACTCGGCAAGCTTGAATTGCAACGCTTGAAATTGATCAAGGGTTTTGCCAAAGGCCTTACGCTCGCCCATATAAGACAGCGTTCGGTCTAACGCACTTTGTGCGCCGCCAAGCGCGCTTGCTGCGATGTTCAAACGCCCTCCGTCGAGGCCTGTCATTGCATAGGTAAACCCTTTACCTTCTTCACCCAACAAATTATCAGCAGATATTTTACAATTATCAAATTGAACTTGTGATGTGGGCTGTGACCGCCATCCCATTTTATCTTCAAGCGCGCCATAACTTAAGCCCTCAGCACCAGCCTCCACAATCATAGCAGAAATGCCTTTGGGGCTATCATCCCCAGTGCGGCAGATTACGATATAGGCATCCGAATAAGAGCCCCCTGAAGTAAAGGCTTTGGTGCCAGTCAGATGATACCCTTCGTTGCTGCGGTTCGCCCGAGTGTTCAAAGCAGATGCATCCGATCCTGATCCCGGTTCTGTCAAGCAATAACTGAAAACTTTTCGCATTGAGCAAAGATCAGGAAGCCATTGCGCTTTACTTTCTCTACTGCCGAAAGCATCGATCATCCCGCCGCACATGTTATGGATCGACAGAAAGGCTGAAACAGACGGGCAAGCCATTGCGAGCGCTTCAAAAACCAGCGTTGCGTCAAGTCTGCTCAGACCTGACCCACCGCTGTCTTCACTAACATAAATACCACCAAGTCCCAGTTCGGCAACTTTGGGCCAAAGGGTTTTGGGAATAAGGCCTTCGCCTTCCCACTGACGAGCAAAGGGTGCGATATTATCTTGCCCAAATGCATGCGACATGTCCCAGATTGATGTCTGTTCTTCGCTCAGTGAAAAATGCATTCTTATCCTTTCCGATACAGCAGTTTGTGTCACCCAGAAGTGACGTGAACTCTAGGCTCAAGCTAGGACTTTTCTCGATGGGATTACAAGTACCAGACGATTAGATTATCTCAAAGATGGTTCTGACGCTAGGGCATCAAAGGCATTTGATATAATTATACGGTGATGTCTTTGCTCAGACTCAGTGTCCGTCTTTGTTTTGGTTTTCTGGTTGCGCGACGATGTTCAACAACCGGCGCGCCTCAATTTTGGGTTCTGTTAGTTTGGATTTGTCTTCCCCTGGGTGAAAGCGCGCCCTGATTGCTGTTGGCATTGGGTTTGGTTCCAGAATGTGGATCTTTGGGCCCGAGCGGACATGCTCAGCCGCCCAAATGCGGGCAAGAGAAATTTGGGCCGCCTTTGTCGCACCATAAGCGGAAAAGAATTTATCTCCGCTATGATTATCGTCAAAGAAAATTGCCTTTGATGTGTTTGATAACAGTGGAAATACTAATGGAATTAAATGGCCCGCCGCTGTAACGTTTACCGCAATGGACTTCTCCCAATCTTTGGCATCCAGAGTTGCTGCTGGCGTTAATGGTGCGGCATGAATTGCCGTATGAACCCACATATCTATGCTCCTCCAACGCTCAAACAAGGATTTGCACAGATGGGCCATTGCATCCTTTTGCGTAATGTCCATCGGTGCCAAAGTGGCTTTTCCACCT
>JAQWKM010000011.1 GCA_029247845.1 Paracoccaceae bacterium
CGAAGATCGCATCGACGGGGCTCATCTGCGGCTCGAGGCTGCCTTCCAACTGCGCCGCAAAGGCGTCGAGACCAAGATCATCCTTGGCGGTGAACCACCAGAAGTAGATGAAGTTCTGATTCGCAATATTGTCAAAGCCAGAAACTGGTTTGAAGCGATCAAGCGCGGTGAGACCTTTGCCAAGATTGCCGCGCGCGAAGGCACATCAAAACGCCGCATCCAGGATGTTGTTGATCTGGCGTTTCTGGCGCCGGACATTTTGCAGCAGGTCATCGCCGGATCTCTGCCGCCGCAGGCCGCATCTGACGTTCTGATCAAACGGGGCGTTCCGGGGCGGTGGACCGAACAACGGCTTCTGATCAAAGAGAATCCGGTTCATTCAAACGCTGCCTAGGCGACCCAATCCTCAAACTCGTACCGTGGAAATGCAAAACAGAGACGAAGGCCTAATATTGGCCGATAATGCGGTGCCGTTGGACTCTCACGCGAAAACCAATAGTGCCAAGACTTTGAAATTGTCCGATAAAAGCGAGGAAATCGCGCGAGCCTCAAATTTTGGGAAGTGCGTGGCTGGGGTGGTAGGATTCGAACCTACGGTACACGCTACCAAAAAGCGTTGCCTTACCGCTTGGCTACACCCCAACAAGTGTGAGGTGTTTACGCTGGACTTTCCGCTTGTTCAAGGCAAAAAAAGGTTTTTTCGTATTGATTTCAGCTTGAGAAGCTAAATGTGGGTGCGGCACTTTTGGCTATAAAAAACTAAGGAAGTTATTTTGATAGGACTTCTCTATTGCAAAATTGCAAAATTATGATTTTAAAATTTTGAAAAGATTAAATGTTTATGAAAAAAAGAAAAAATTAGCCGCTGCGGATCAAGTATCAGCTAAACTGATTAATAGATTTCCACGTTATAGTATTTAAGCATATAATTATTCAGATACATTATTTTTCCAACATCAATTAACAATTAGCGGCCACTCTAATTGGTGAAAATAAATAATTGGGGTTGAAAATTGTGTTCAACCAACCTTTACTGCATTCAGAAATAATCAAATTGCCAATTGGGAGATAGGTATGAAAGATAAATTCATTGAGAAGCAAGCTCAAAAGTTGACTGATGGGGTGATTGATCGCCGTAAGTTCATGATGTCAGTACTTGCCACTGGATTAACATTGCCAGCAGCGCTAGGGCTTGCGAACAAAGCTGAAGCGGCTGCCCCTAAAAGAGGTGGAACATTCCGTTATGGCTGTGGACATGGCTCAACTACTGATACTCTAGATTCAGGAACCTCAGAAAATCACTTTACGCTGGTAAATACATACAATATCTCTAACCATCTTACCCATATTGATAGCGATGGACAACTGAAGGGCGATTTAGCGGAAAGTTACGAATCTAGTGATGCCCAGACATGGAGATTTAATCTTCATAAAGGTGTCGAGTTTCATAACGGGAAAACATTGACCGCTGATGACGTTTTGGCATCTTACGAACATCATGGTGGTGAGGCTTCAAAATCAGCTGCAAAGGGTTTGCTATCGGCTGTAAAGTCAGTGAAGGGAGATGGGCCGAACACGGTTGTTTTTGAACTAGAAACGCCAAATGCTGACTTCCCTTACATTGTGAGTGATTATCATATCTCGATCCGTCCAGAAGGTGATATGACATCTGGAGTGGGCACTGGACCTTATGCTATTGATGATTGGGAGCCTGGAGTTCATTCCAAGCTCAACCGTAACCCAAACTATTTCAAGTCGGACCGCGCTCACTTTGATCGCGTTGAAATGACGTCGATTATGGATACTACTGCGCGCCAGAATGCGATTATGAACGGGGACGTCGATTGTGCTGATAAGGTTGACCTTAAAACCGTCGCTCTGCTGGCACGTTCTCCAAATCTTGAAATTGATGAAACAACTGGTACAGGCCATTACACCTTCCCGATGCGTCTAGATGTTGCACCATTCGATAATTATGACTTGAGAATGGCGCTAAAGCTTGCTGTGGATCGGCAGGAGCTTGTAGATAAAATTTTGCTTGGCCGCGGTGCAGTTGGCAACGATCACCCAATTTCTGCCACGCAAGCGTACCATGCCAGCGGGTTGGAACAGCGTGAATATGATCCTGATCAAGCAGCTTTCCACTACAAGAAGTCGGGACACTCTGGATCAATACAGCTATCCGCCGCTGATGCAGCCTTTGCTGGTGCTGTTGATGCTGCTCAGTTAATGGCAGCTTCTGCTGCTAAAGCGGGCATAAATATCGAGGTGATACGCGAGCCAAATGATGGCTACTGGTCAAATGTTTGGAACAAAAAGGGTTGGTCTGCATGTTATTGGGGAGGTCGTCCTACACCAGATTGGATGTTCTCTGCTGCTTACACTGAAGATACTGAGTGGAATGACACAGCGTGGAAGACAACTGACGCTGCAGTAAAGTTTAACAAGTTGGTAGTAGAAGGCCGTGCTGAACTTAATGAGGTACGTCGTGGTGAAATTTATGCAGAATGCCAAGCTTTGATCCGTGACGATGGCGGTTGCTTGCTTCCCATGTTCTATAACAACGTTTGGGCACGTAGCAAGAAAGTAACCCACAGTGGAGAATTGGCAGCTAATTGGAACACCGATGGTGCCAAATTGTGCGAGCGCTGGTGGTTCGCCTAAGTGATTTGACAAGAATGGTTCAGGCGGCATTGTCTCCTGAACCATAAACTTTTAATTGTTTTCACACATTTCGCCTCGTTAGAGTTGCGCACTAATTTGAAAAGGAATTGGTCGAGTGCATCCAGTTCTGAGCACGGTATTGCAGCGTCTAGGCCTAGGGCTTGCCACGCTTCTTGCAGTTTCAGTTATAATATTTATTTCCATTGAGTTGCTGCCCGGTGACTTTGGACAGATTGTCCTTGGCCAAGCCGCAACCAAGGAGACAGTCGCGGCTTTTAGGCTAGAACTGGGCCTCGATAAGCCTCCTTACATCAGATATTTTGACTGGGTTGCAGGAGTGGTGCGGGGTGATCTTGGACAATCATTTTCTGGGCGCGCAGCTAGTGGACAGGATAGGTCACGAGAAGTTGCCGAACTTATTGGGCCACGACTTAAAAATACACTCTTTCTGGCTGGCATAACAGCATTGATCTCAGTGCCTTTGGCTCTAATACTTGGCATTAGCACTGCACTTTATCGCAATTCTATCTATGACCGCTCAATTAATGCGACAACTCTTACTACGATCTCTTTCCCTGAATTCTTTGTTGCTTATATACTGATCCTTTTCCTGTCCTCGCTCAACCAGTGGCTACCCTCTCTGGCTAATGTCGATGCCGCAACGCCTTTAGACGAACGTCTTTTACGTATTGCGTTGCCAGTTTTGACGCTCACCTTAGTGATTATTGCTCACATGATGAGAATGACGCGTGCTGCAATCATCAACTTGCTTGCGAGCCCTTACATCCAGATGGCGCAACTATCAGGGGCCTCTCGCACTGAGGTAATAATTAAGCATGCTCTTCCCAATGCTTGGGCTCCGATCGCAACGGTTATAGCATTCAATCTCGCCTACCTTGTAGTGGGTGTCGTGGTGGTTGAGGTAGTGTTTGTCTACCCAGGAATCGGTCAGCTAATGGTTGACGCCGTAACAACCAGAGATATTCCAGTTGTTCAGGGCTGTGCACTTATTTTTGCAGTCACTTACATTCTTTTAAACCTGAGTGCTGATATCATCGGTATAATAACTAATCCAAGATTGCTTCACCCCAAATGAGCCAAGAAATTCAATCATATTCAGCCAATGCCGAGAATGCTAACATCAGTGAGCGTCGCAGTGTCTGGGACAATTTTAAGCTTGAACTGCGTAAATCACCTTTTACCGCACGCTTTGGAATAATAATAATTTTGTTGTATGCGCTTATGGCGATATTTGCCCCTGTTTTGGCACCCTATGGCCAGGCTCAGGTTTTTCCCTCGCCGTACGATCCCTGGAGTCCAACCCATATCTTTGGGACGGACCAGATAGGTCGAGACGTTTTTTCGCGAATGATTTACGGCGCCCGAAACACTGTAGGCATTGCTGTTGCGACAACATTTTTGTCTTTTTTGATTGGAGGCACACTTGGCTTGGCCGCGGCAATCGATCGTCGTTGGATTGATCAAGTTTTGAGTAGGTCGGTTGATGTGCTTATGGCTATCCCGAGCTTGATATTCGCCTTAGTTTTACTATCCATTTTTGGTTCTACTATTACTAGCCTGATAATCATTATAGCAGTTCTAGATTCCACTCGGGTATTTAGATTGACACGGTCAGTTGCAGTGAATGTGGTTGTTATGGATTATGTTGAAGCGGCTAGATTGAGGGGTGAGGGGTTAGGGTGGATAATGAGACGTGAAATTCTTCCGAACATCATGCCACCTTTGATTGCAGAGTTTGGGTTGAGATTTTGTTTCGTGTTCCTTACTATCGCTGCCCTTTCTTTTCTTGGAGTGGGAATTCAACCCCCAACTGCTGACTGGGGATCAATGGTACGCGAGAATGCAAACCTTCTCCAATTTGCACAATATGATCTTCGGGCGGGACTGACGCCTCTATTACCTGCTGCAGCTATCGCTTTATTAACGGTGGCTGTAAACTTTGTGGTTGATTGGTTTCTTCATAAGACAAGTGGTCTTCGTGATGAATAAAAGCAGTGAACGTGGTGACCTTCTTTTGGATGTAAAGGGTTTAAAGATTCAGGGTTTTTCTGATGAGAAGTGGCATGACATAATCAAAGGCATAGATTTGAAGTTGCATCGCGGCGAAATCATGGGATTGATTGGCGAGTCTGGTGCTGGAAAGTCTACACTTGGATTGGCCGCGATGGGCTACACGCAGCCTGGCTGTCGTATCACAGAAGGAAATATACTTTTTGATGGTGCTGATCTAGCTGGTCTTTCTGATGTCCAGAAAAAGAAATTCTGGGGAAATAGAATGACTTACGTAGCGCAATCAGCTGCGGCCTCATTTAATCCGGCACATCGACTTATTTTACAGACAACAGCTTCGACTATTCGCTCTGGTGCTAAGAGCAAAGACCAAGCTTATAGTGATGCAATGGATCTTTATAAGGAGCTGAACTTACCTGATCCACAAAATATTGGTGACAGGTATCCTCATCAAGTATCGGGTGGACAACTGCAGAGGGTAATGACTGCAATGGCAATGTCACCTCGGCCCGACTTAATTGTTTTTGATGAGCCAACAACAGCTTTGGATGTAACGACCCAAGTCGAAGTACTCTCGGCCATGCGCAAAATCGTGGAAAAATTTAATACTGCAGCGATTTATATCACACATGATCTTGCGGTAGTGGCGCAGATGGCAGATTATATAAAAGTTCTGCGTTATGGTAAGGAAGTGGAAGAAGCGCCAACCCGGAAAATGTTATCTTCTCCTAAAGAAGAATATACGAAATCACTCTGGTCTGTCCGGTCACTGGAAAAGCAAGAACAACAAAAAGGTGAAAGTGTTTTATCCCTCAAGAGTATCGATGCAGCTTATGGCTCCGCAAAAGTTCTTTTTGATGTCAACATAGAAGTAGCTAAAGGCACAACTGTTGCTGTCGTTGGTGAATCCGGTTCGGGTAAATCAACAACGGCGCGGGTCATTACCGGCCTCCTGCCACAATCTTCTGGTATCATAAGTTTTGACGGTGAAGAATTACCAAAAGCTCTTAAAGATCGTACAAAAGAACAAAAGCGGCGTATTCAAATGATTTATCAAATGGCTGATACCGCGATGAACCCTCGACAGACTGTCGGTGAGATCATCGGTAGACCGTTGCAATTTTATCTTGATATGAACGGTGCTGAGAAAAGAAAACGAACTTTAGAGTTGTTGGAGATGATTGAGTTGAATGGCGACTTTATGCAGCGCCTTCCGAGCGAACTATCAGGTGGTCAGAAACAACGCATTTGCATCGCCCGCGCACTTGCGGCTAATCCTGATTTTATTATTTGTGATGAGGTCACGTCTGCTCTCGACCAGATTGTTCAGGAGGGCATATTAAAGCTTTTATTGCGGCTGCAAAAAGATCTGGGCCTAACTTATTTGTTTATTACCCACGATATTTCAACGGTCAAAGCGATTTCGGACCAGGTTGTTGTTATGAATCAGGGTTCAGTTGTGGAACAAGGCCAGAAAACTGATGTATTCCAGCCTCCACACCCAGCCTATACCGAACTGTTGCTGTCGTCCGTTCCAGAGATGGATCCGGATTGGCTAACAAATCTTAATGCGGCACGGCAGGTAGATTAACTCTAAGACATTAATTTTTTGGTCTTAATTGCTGATATGTTTAGTATCTGCTATGTATTTTTTGGTTAATTATATTCTGTTGTGGAAACTTAAAGGAGCGGCTTAACTGATGTCTGATAAAACTGCAATTTTTACAACAAATGGGCGTGGTACTGTTTATAACTCAATCATAGAAACGATTGGAGATACGCCAGTCGTTAGGCTGAATAAGATTGCTCCCGCGAATGTAAATATTTTCGTAAAAGTTGAAGCATTCAACCCTGCTGCCTCGGTCAAGGACCGGCTTGCGCTTAATATTATTGAAGCGGCGGAAAGATCTGGTGAACTAGCACCAGGGCAGACAGTTGTAGAAGCCACAAGCGGCAACACTGGGATCGGTCTGGCGATGGTTTGTGCCGTTAAAGGTTATCCACTCGTTGTCACAATGGCGGATAGTTTTTCTGTTGAGCGGCGCAAGTTAATGCGCTTTCTTGGTGCAAAGGTAGTCCTGACCCCTAAGGCACAAAAGGGCTTGGGCATGTATCAAAAGGCCAAAGAGCTTGCAGATGTAAATGGTTGGTTTCTCGCCCACCAGTTTGAAACAGGGGCAAATGCGGATATCCATGCCGCGACGACAGCTCAGGAAATTGTTGGTGATTTTGCAAGTACTAAACTTGATTATTTCGTCACAGGTTATGGCACGGGCGGGACTGTCACAGGGGTGGCCCGCGTGCTGCGTGACAAGCTTCCTGAGACAAAAATAATCCTGAGCGAGCCTACAAATGCGGCTCTTATCGAATCAGGTCACGCGCAAGAGCGCAACGAGGCGGGTGAGCCCACTGTGAGCCACCCAAGTTTTGCACCCCATCCCATTCAGGGCTGGACACCGGATTTTATTCCTCTCGTCCTGCAAGAAGCAATTGACAACGGGCTTTATGATGATCTTTTGAAAGTATCTGGACCGGATGGGATTGCATGGGCCAAACGTCTGGCCAGCGAAGAGGGCATTTTTACCGGTGTTTCGGGGGGCTCTAGCCTTGCGGTGGGGATTGAAGTTGCCAAGTCTGCACCAGATGGGTCAAACATCCTCTGCATGCTGCCGGATACGGGAGAACGTTACCTTTCAACGCCACTCTTTGACGGCATCGAAGAAGAAATGTCCGAAGACGAAATTGCCCTCTCTAAGTCGACACCGGGCTATCAGTTGTAAGCACCATTAATAAATTCAGCCATTAGAGGTCGGTATCATTTGAATGTACGGCTGATGGTTTCGTTCATGTCTTTTTCAAAGACTAAAACGTCATTTTCAAATGCCTCAAGTCGTGCATTGAGATAGAAGTTGTCTTTATCTGATCTCATCTCGGCATAGGTTTCGGTGCGAACAGACCAATCTCCGCGAGCGTTCTCGCAGGTCCAGTGGGTTTTCCCATGAGCTGAGAGTGGGTCGTCGGGATGGATGCTCCACCATTCGCGCGCAATTGATCCATGCACCAATCCGTGATCCATGTCCTCGCCCTTGCCAAAATCATCTACAATCTCAAGCGTGACAATCCCAGTTTGCATATCATCGATAACGCGCCGTGAATTTGATGGTTCGCGCAAATATTTAAGCTGCCATGGCGCATCACTTTCCGGTGGGGGAAAGGCTCTTTCGTCCTTTGACCCACTCCGACGCGTTGGTAACTTAAGCGAACCCGACAAAAGAGTTAAATTCGCAGCTTTGGGCATAGGCCACAATAGTGGCCAATAGCTGGTTGAGATGGCAAGCGATATTTTATGCCCTGCTGGTACGCGATAGGCGATTTGATCAAGGTCTAGCGAGATATCGACATATTCTGCGACAGGAAGGGGTTCGGGCTGGGAATGGTCTATCCTGTGGCAGAGGTTCAAAACCCCATAAGTAATCCGTGTAGAGGCGCCATCGGGGTGAGTGTGATTAAGCCGAACTGCGATTTGGGCTTTGGGTTGATCCGATATCAGCCGAAGTGTAACTTTGGGAGCCCCTACAATATCGCAGGATGTTTCCAGCCTTTCTGAAGTATATAAAACTGAAAGCGCATTATCAGGGCGCTGATCTCCTGAGAGTTCCGGCCCAAGCCAGATCGCACAATATTCCCCGCCATTCATACCGCAGGTTTGTGGTGAGCATATTTCGTCGCTAAGCTTTTCTGAAATGTTGCCCAATTGATTATGTGCGCTCAGATAATATGTCTGCCAACTTAGGCCATTGGGCCAATCGTCCTCGGTGATCCAAATTCCCGTGCGCTTTTGATAAAATGTTTTGGGGCGCACGCCATCCATCAAATAGGCAGTGTAATCAGGATAAGTTTCGACACCTGTGTCCTCGCCTTTAAGCCAGTGATCCCACCAACGCAGCGCCTCTTGCAGAAATCCAATCCTTGGTTCGGGAACCGCAAAATGGGGATATTTATGCACCCAAGGACCAACGATCCCTTTGACCGGCGCAGTTAGGTTCTCGACCAAATGGGCAACTGTATTTTTATAGGCATCGCCCCAGCCCCCGATGGCGAGAGTTGCGGCTTTAATTGCGGGGTAGTCTTCGCAGACTGAACCGTGCTGCCAATAGGTATCTCTTATTTGGTGGTTTAGCCATTTTATTGGAAGAAATGGTTCTGCATCAAGGCGTTGAAGCCACATCTGGCGCCATTTTTCGCCGACAAGTTTGGGATCGGGCGGACGGGAGGAATACGCCCACATTGTCGACCCCCACCCAAGGTTTTCATTGAGGAGACAACCACCTTTGTAGTGAATATCATCGGCATATCGATCAACTGTTGAGCATAGCGTGATGATGGCCTTAAGCGCCGGGGGTTGCATAGCCGCAACTTGGAGCGAATTAAAGCCCCCCCAGCTAATCCCCATCATACCCACTTTGCCCGAACACCAAGGTTGGGCGGTAATCCATGCAATGGTTTCTAAGGCATCATCCAGTTCTTGTTGCGAGTATTCGTCCTCCATCACGCCTTCGCTGTCGCCATTCCCGCGCATGTCAACGCGCACACAGGCGTATCCGCGTTTAGCAAAATAGGGATGTGTCAGAGCATCGCGCGCCGTTGTTCCATCGCGTTTTCGATAGGGTAGGAATTCGAGGACTGCAGGCACAGGGTTTTGCGCTGCATCTTGTGGCTTCCATATCCTTGCAGACAATCGACACCCGTCAGGCATCACAATGCCAGCGTCTGGGATTTCCTGAATGTCCAGGATATTCATCTGTTTCATTGTTCGGTCCTGTGCTGTGCGCATGGGCATACCACAAGCTGCAACACTATGTCTGTCAACAAAAATATGACCTCAGGCGGTCTATCTATGGATTTTCAAATGCTGCGCTCAAGAGTTAATTTTTCAATCGCTTTAAAACTTCTTCTGAGATTTTCCACGATAGGCTCTTGTCCCGCCCTTTCCAGCACTTGAGCGACCCCTTCTATTAGAGGTTTCGCTCGCTGCCTCGATCGCAGACTGGCGCACGAGTGGATCATCTGCAACAGCGAGGTCAACGGCTTCGAGCCGCTTGACTTCGTCTCTAAGCCGGGCAGCCTCTTCAAATTCCAGATTTTCGGCAGCTTTACGCATATCTGTGCGAAGCCCTTCCAGAACAGTTTTCAGATTTGCGCCTGCGAGAGATTTATCAATCGTTGCGGTTACACGTGCTTGGTCTGTATCCCGCGTGTAAAGACCAGACAGTATATCCTCGACGTTCTTTTTAACAGTCGTCGGTGTAATCCCATACTTTTTATTATAATCCAGCTGTTTGACGCGCCGACGGTCGGTCTCTGCCAGTGCCCGTTCCATAGATCCAGTGATACGGTTTGCATACATGATCACTCGGCCATCTACATTGCGCGCCGCGCGGCCGATGGTTTGAATCAATGAGGTTTCTGAGCGCAGGAAACCCTCTTTATCAGCATCCAGTATGGCGACGAGACCACATTCAGGAATATCAAGTCCTTCGCGCAAAAGGTTGATTCCGATCAGAACATCAAACGCCCCGAGCCGAAGATCGCGCAAAATTTCGATGCGCTCCAATGTGTCGATTTCCGAATGCATATAGCGCACACGAATACTCTGTTCATGCATATATTCTGTAAGGTCCTCTGCCATTCGTTTTGTCAATGTCGTGACGAGAGTGCGGTATCCTGCCGCTGATACGCAACGCACTTCATCGAGTAAATCATCGACTTGCATGTCAACCGGTCTGATCTCGATTTCAGGGTCTATCAGGCCAGTAGGGCGAATGATTTGTTCGGTAAATACGCCTCTGGATTGCTCCATCTCCCATGAGGACGGCGTCGCACTGACATAGACAGATTGAGGACGCATGGCGTTCCATTCCTCAAACTTCAACGGTCGGTTGTCCATACAAGAGGGCAGTCGAAAGCCATGTTCGGCCAATGTGAATTTACGCCGATAATCACCTTTATACATTCCGCCAATTTGCGGTATCGAGACATGGCTTTCATCGGTAAAGACAATTGCATTATCGGGGATAAATTCAAACAGTGTGGGTGGCGGTTGACCAGGAGCACGGCCCGTCAGATACCGAGAATAGTTTTCAATCCCATTACAAACACCTGTCGCTTCTAGCATTTCCAAATCAAAATTAGTACGTTGCTCAAGCCGTTGCGCCTCTAAAAGCTTGCCCTCGCCAACCAGTTGGTCCAGCCTTTGGCGCAACTCTTTTTTGATGCTGATAATCGCTTGCTGCATTGTTGGCTTTGGGGTCACATAATGCGAATTGGCGTAAATTCTTATTTGTTCGAAAGCATTTGTTCGCTCGCCTGTCAGAGGGTCAAACTCTGTGATAGTTTCCAATTCATCCCCAAAAAAGGATAACTTCCAAGCGCGGTCTTCCAAATGTGCTGGAAAAATTTCAAGGCTGTCACCGCGCACACGGAAGGTTCCACGCTGGAAGGCCTGATCGTTTCGCTTATATTGTTGAGCGACAAGATCTGCCATGACCTGGCGCTGATTATAGTTTCCGCCAATTTTCAGGTCCTGCGTCATGGCGCCGTAAGTTTCGACGGATCCAATGCCGTAAATACAGGACACGGACGCCACAATGATCACATCATCGCGTTCCAACAAAGAGCGTGTGGCTGAATGGCGCATTCGGTCGATCTGTTCGTTTATTTGGCTTTCTTTTTCTATATATGTGTCTGAGCGTGCGACATAGGCCTCCGGCTGATAATAATCATAAAAACTAACAAAATATTCGACTGAATTTTCAGGGAAAAACCCTTTGAATTCACCAAATAACTGTGCTGCAAGGGTTTTGTTGGGGGCAAGGATAATGGCGGGTCTTTGAGTTTCCTCGATAACTTTGGCCATGGTAAAAGTTTTACCAGTACCTGTCGCCCCGAGCAGAACTTGATCTCGTTCTCCATCTCGCACGCCGGACGTCAGTTCTTTAATGGCCGTAGGTTGATCTCCTGCTGGCGAAAATTCGGTATGCATTACGAATTTTTTGCCACCCTCAAGTTTGGGGCGCTGGCGCACTTCACCTGTCACATGTCCAAGGGCGTCTTCAGTCATAAATCGTTCCTCACTGGAACTTCAACATAGGCAGCTTGCCCCAAGTTTCAACGGGCAAATTTTACAGTTTTAATTCTATGCACTTTGACAGCGCCCGCAAAGATAAGAGGATCGGTCGGTACTCAGAGTAAGCTGACGTGTTTACAGCGGATAAATTCATGAATATACACTCACTTAAAGGAGTCTCTGATATGCGCGCACGCATTTACAAGCCAGCCCGGACGGCTATGTCGTCAGGAAATGCCAATACCCGTGAGTGGGTTTTGGAATTTGCTCCGGACTCTGCCAGAAAAGTTGATCCTTTGATGGGGTGGACATCGAGCGATGATACTCAGTCGCAGGTAAAACTGCAGTTTGAGACAAAAGAAGCGGCCTTGGCCTATTCGAAAGATAATGGCATTGACGCTGTTGTCTCCCAGCCGAAAACACGTAAAGTCAATATCCGTCAACGCGGATATGGTGAGAATTTTTCCACTGATCGAAAAGGGGCTTGGACCCATTAGGTGAGCGACGTGTTTTCTTTGTATGCCTTTGGTGAAAATAACTTTCCTTTCATAATATTACATTCTCTAATAGCAAGGCCACAGTATGGCAGGTCGGGCGTATGCCACCGGTTCTCAGCTATTTTATTTGGTGGTACAGATGAACAAGACTGAAAAATACGAAAAAGGCATGCAGGTGCGCCGCAGCGTATTGGGGGATGCGCATGTAGATCGCGCCGAGGCGTCAAAAACTGAGCTTGATGTGGGCTTTCAAGAGTTGATCACTGAGGCTGCTTGGGGAAGTGTTTGGGCTGGGGATCAATTCACAAAGCGCGAACGCAGCTTAATCACATTGGCTCTGCTGGCGGCTGAAGGAAACTCTGAAGAAATTGCTATGCATGTGCGCGCATCGCAAAAAACGGGTACAAGCCCAGAAGATATCATGGAGGCTATGTTACATGTCGCGATCTATTGTGGCGTTTCCAAGGCCAACTACGCGATTAAGATCGTCAAACAAACCTTAAGCGATCTAAAGAACGACTGATGAGAGAGTATTTTGCCAGAGACCACGCACGCCATCCTCCCGCCCTCACTCAAGATTACAAATCAACAGTTTTGAGGTCTCCCAAACATGCCCCTCTCACGCTTGGACAAACAATTTCAGAAATCACTGGTCCGCACTTTGGGCAGGGTGATATTGGCGAACTTGATAACGATCTCATTCGGAATTTTGCAAAAGATGGAGATCCAATTGGCGAAAGAATAATCCTGCACGGACGCGTTTGTGATGAGGGGAGGCGCCCTGTTCCAGATGCACTAATTGAAATATGGCAGGCCAATGCAGGCGGGCGTTATCGTCATCAAAATGATGGCTATCTTGCCCCACTGGATCCAAATTTTGGTGGCTGCGGTCGGACCATGACTGATGATGCAGGTTATTATAGATTTCAAACAATTAAGCCTGGAGCCTATCCATGGCCCAATTGGGAACCCAGTTGGCGACCCGCCCATGTTCATGTCTCGGTATTTGGTCATAGCTTTTCTCAACGCCTCGTTACGCAGTTATATTTTGAGGGAGATCCTTTGATTGAAAGATGCCCAATCGCCAATTCAATTCCCGATCTGCGTACGCTGCAGCAACTCGTTGCGCCTTTGGATATGGACACAGCCCAGCCCTCTGACTGTCTTGCATACAGATTTGATATTGTTTTGCGTGGACGATTTTCGACACCTTTTGAAAACCGTCTTGAAGGAAGTTGATGATGGCTCAAGAGGATAAAATCCTGCAGGAAACGCCTTCTCAAACTGTGGGGCCTTATGTGCACACTGGTCTTGCGCCATGGGCGATTGGCCTTGATGTCTTCAAAACGGATATAGGAGCTGAAATTGTAGGTCCCAAAAGCAAAGGTAGGCGCATCACAGTTTCAGGTCGTATCATAGACGGTGCTGATGATTTGGTTCGCGATGCGTTGATTGAAGTCTGGCAGGCCAATGCCAATGGAATTTACAGACATGTGGAAGATCCCAAGTTTGGGGAATTAGAAAAAGATTTTCGGGGCTGGGGGCGGGCTTGGACCAATTTTGAAACTGGAAAATGGTCTTTCCAGACTGTCAAACCGGGACCAATCAAGGATCGAGATGGTGTCATGCATGCGCCCCATCTCAATATTTGGATTGTGGCACGTGGTATCAATATAGGTCTGAGTACAAGGATATATTTTGTGGATGAAACGGATGCAAATGCCAAGGATCCTGTATTGAATATGATCCTGCCCGAGCAAAGGCGGCAAACGTTATTGGCGAAATACCGAGATGAGAAATTAAAGACAAATGATTATGTCGTCGATATTGCCTTGCAAGGTGATCACGAAACCGTATTTTTGAATACATAATAAATAGTTAAAGGACAGGAAGTATCATGAACAAACCCTGCATCATTTGCGTCGCGATCACAGGGTCAGTGGCGACAAAGGCCGATAACCCAGTGGTTCCAACAACGATAACAGAACAAGTTGAAAGCACCCACGCGGCCTTTGAAGCAGGCGCGTCTATTGCCCATTGTCACGTGCGTTTGGACAATGGCAAACCAAGCTCAGACCCCGAAAGGTTTGCGCGGTTAATGGAGGGGATTTCCAAACATTGTCCGGGGATGATCATTCAACTATCCACAGGTGGTCGCTCGGGTGCTGGACAAGAGCGGGGCGGAATGCTCTCGCTGAGACCAGATATGGCGTCTTTGACGGTTGGGTCAAATAATTTTCCCATGCGGGTTTACGAAAACCCGCCGGACTTGGTCGACTGGCTGGCCAGTGAAATGCATCAACACGAAATCAAACCCGAGATTGAGGCTTTTGATCTTTCTCATATTCACCATGCGGCTCTCATGCGCCGCGATGGACGGTTGTCGGGACGTATTTATGTACAATTTGTTATGGGCGTTAAAAACGCCATGCCGACGGACAAAGATGTTTTTGACTACTACATAAAAACCGTTGAGCGTTTGCTACCAGATGCAGACTGGTGTGCAGCCGGTATTGGGGCAAACCAGATTGTTGTCAACGAGTGGTGTGTGGCCCAAGGTGGACATGCGCGTACCGGTCTTGAAGACAATGTGCGGCTGGATAAACACACTCTGGCTCCGTCAAATGCCGCCCTCGTTAAGCGTGTTGTTGATCTTTGTGATAAATATCAGCGTCCTATTGCTACATGGTCTCAAGCCCGTGAAATGTTGGATCTACGGTCTGTATGTATAACTGGTACAATTTGAATATAAGTTTCAAATGGAGTTTCTCGATGCGGCATGGCGGAAAAATACTAGTTGATCAATTAAAGATTCAAGGGGTTGAGCGGGTATTTTGTGTTCCTGGTGAAAGTTACCTCGCGGCGCTTGATGGGCTTTATGAAAGTGGGATAGAGACAATCGTTGGGCGTCAGGAAGGTGGCGTTGCGATGATGGCCGAGGCACATGGCAAGCTGACAGGAGCGCCAGGGATCGCGTTTGTGACGCGGGGACCGGGCGCTACCAGCGCTTCTGCAGGAGTTCATGTCGCCTTTCAGGATAGCACTCCAATGATCCTTTTTGTGGGGCAAGTGGCAAGCGATCAGCGTGATAGGGAGGCTTTTCAAGAAGTTGACTATCGCCAAATGTATGGACCACTTGCCAAATGGGTTGCTGAAATTGATCGCATTGACCGCATCCCCGAATATGTCTCACGCGCATTTCATGTCGCTGTATCGGGGCGTCCGGGACCAGTGGTTTTATCGCTTCCCGAAGATATGCTATCGGCGAGGGCGGATGTATTAGACGCCCTCCCTGCCAATCCGGCCCAACAAATGGTTTGTGATGAAGTGATCAGAGAAGTTATTGATTGCCTTAAAAGAGCTCAGCGCCCATTTGTAATTGTTGGAGGAAGTGGCTGGAGCACTGATGCGGCGCGCAACCTTGGTAAATTTGTAGGAGCACTCGGCTTGCCCGTTGGGGCTTCTTTTAGATGTCAGGACTATCTGGATAACAGACATCCAAACTATGTTGGCGATGTAGCAATCGCGCCTAATCCAGAACTGGCAGAGCAAGTGCAAAACTCCGATTGTCTTTTAATTTTGGGGGCACGCTTAGGCGAGATGACGTCGAGCGGCTATACACTTTTTGACGTGCCAAATCCGAAACAGGGCCTGATCCATATACACGCAGATGCAGACGAAATAGGTCGTATCTATCGACCTGAGTTTGGGCTTGTCTGTCGAGCGGCTGATTTTTTGGACCGCGCTGTTTGCCTGACCAAGGGCATCACTCAGCAATCGCCCGCTGTTGCGCGCAAAAGTTATGAGACTTGGCAAGAGCCCTCACCGACCCCAGGTGCGGTGAAGATGGAGCAGATCATCCATCATCTTTCTCAAGTTCTAGCGGAAGACGCAATTATTGCCAATGGTGCTGGAAATTATGCCGCTTGGTTGCATCGTTATTTTTGTTACAAATCCTATCGAACCCAACTTGCGCCAACCTCCGGTTCCATGGGATATGGCCTTCCTGCAGCTGTGGCCGCCAAATTAAATCACCCAGACCGTGAGGTAATCTGCCTTGCTGGAGATGGCTGCTTTCAGATGACGATGCAGGAATTTGGCACAGCAGTTCAATATGGGGCAAAAATAATTGTCATAGTGGTCAACAATGGTGTCTACGGAACGATCCGCATGCACCAGCAGCGCGATTATCCGGATCGCCCGTCAGGCACGACAATGCTCAATCCAGATTTTGCGACCCTTGCAACTTGCTATGGTTGCAGCGGCGAAGTGGTCACAAAGACGCAAGATTTCGAAGCCGCATTTGCCCGCGCACAAGCCTCGGAAACATCCACAATAATAGAACTTAGAACAGATCCGGCGGCAGTCTCTCCGCGCACACCGATTACCTGATCTGGATTAGAATGCCAGACCGACATAGTTTTCCGCCAGTGCCGTCTGTGCGGCGCTCGACGTTTCAAGATAGGCAATTTCGGCCTCTTGCATGCGCTGGGAAAAATCCCCTTGATCGGGAAAACGATGCAATGTGGTGGTCATCCACCATGAAAAACGCGAGGCTTTCCAAACCCGCGCGAGGGCAGTTTTAGAATATCTTTCTAGTCCCTCATCGCCGTCCCCGGCATAAAATGCAATAAGCGCTTCTGAAAGATAATGCACGTCTGAAAAGGCCAGATTAAGACCTTTGGCCCCCGTTGGGGGGACGATATGGGCTGCATCACCAACCAAGAATAGGCTGCCCCATCGCATCGGTTCACAGATAAAACTGCGCAGTGGGGCAATCGATTTCTCCAATGACTCCCCGGTGATAAGAGTATCTGCAGCAGCTTCGGGAATTCGCTGTTTAAGTTCATCCCAGAAGCGTGAGTCGCTCCAATGGTCGACATGGTCGCTGAGTGGGGTTTGAATATAATACCGGCTTAGGTTTTCGTTGCGCATGGAGCAAAGCGCAAAGCCACGCTCATGATTTGCATATATCAACTCGTGACTGACCGGAGGTGTCTGGGATAGAACGCCTAGCCAGCCAAACGGATAAACTTTCTCAAACTCGCTGCGAACAGCGTCTGGAATGGTTTGGCGTGAAATACCATGAAACCCGTCACAGCCAATCACATAATCGCAATCTATCCGATGCGTAGCGCCATTTTTCTCGTAAGTAACATATGGGGATTTTGTGGTCACGTTGCAGGGCAGGACATGCTGTCCCTCATCAATGATGATGCCGCCATGATCCTCGCGTGCTTCATAGAGATCGCGGGTAACTTCAGTTTGTCCGTAAACAGTCACAGACTTACCAGTATGCTTTTGAAAATCTATGCGAAACTGACGTCCAGCTGCGGCGATGAAGGTCCCATTATGCACAAAGCCTTCAGTCCGCAATCGCATTCCGACACCAGCCTTTTCCAGAAGGCTGCATGTTCCGTTCTCAAGCACTCCTGCTCTGATCCGACCTTTGACATACGCGCGTGACTGACGTTCCAAAACGATAGTGTCTATTCCAGATAAGTGCAGCAACTGGCCCAGTAATAGGCCAGAAGGACCGCCTCCGATAATGCAGACTTGTGTGCGCATAGACATCTTCCTTGTAGGGTATTTGTCCCCTTTTAAGACAGTATTTGCAAGATGCTGCGCTACGTCCTTTCGCTCCATTTCCGCGCTTTTTTGCGCAGCGCTGTATTGAGTTTAAGCGCATTGGAGGCAACGCCAATCATATGCGCTCCATTTTCTAAATGCGGTGGGGTCGCACTGTCCTTTAAAGACAGTTTCCCAGTGGCTTTGCCCGAAGCTGATATTAGTCTGAGTGCATCCGCTGTGGTCTTTTGAACGGCAGGCGCATTCAAATCACCCAGATACCGATATCTGCCGATAAACCAGATAGCCCGATAAAAACACCGTCAATGCCATCTTCAGAAAGCATGTCATCCAAATTCCGTCTACCTATCCTTGAGGGCTTTTTTAATAAATTTAGGGACTTTCATTCTGACATATTTCTAGTTTGGTTTCATGCTATCAGGTTGTGCTGGAGCAAATTCTGGAAGGTTTGAACAAGAGGCGAACACGCTTTTGACACGGTTGCTCTGACTATAATCGACCTACCAGCGCTTAGATCAGAAATCAATCTTCAGTTCTGGCAGGTTCAACGTCTTCACCAGTTCGCGCAATTCTTGCCGTGCCGCAATATTTGAAATATTAAGCTGTTTAACTCCGACATCTTTGAGATCCAGTAACGTGAGACCTCTCGGGAACAGTTCGCGGAATATCACGCGTTCGTTAAAGCCGGGTGAAATTCGAAAGCCGATGCGCTTGGCAAGTTTTTCCAAGGCACGCTGCATCTTTTGCTTATTCACCATTTGCTGAGCCCCAAGCCGATTGCGTAGTACAATCCAATCGATTGGCTTTAAACCTGCCTGCGCTCTTAGCTGTCGTGCGTGCCATACCATTTCTGAATAGACTGATGGGCCTTCAATGGTTTCCCCATCCGCGCCAATCCGGGCCAATAGATCAAAATCAATAAAGCTGTCGTTCAAAGGTGTTATAAGCGTATCTGCCAGAGAATGTGCAACTTGACTGAGCCGCGTATGAGACCCGGGACAATCAATGAAAATATAATCACATGTTTCCTCCATCTTAGAAATGACTGCAGAAAGGCGATGGTCAAAAATATTTTCACCTTCTGGAATGGTCTCTTTGTCAATTTCTGGAAGTGGAAAGAAACTGGGTCCCTTCAACTCTATGCCAATTTCGGTCAAATGATTGCGCCGATTGGCACAATAGCGCCCAAAAGTTTGCTGTCGTAAATCAAGGTCAAGTGCACCTACGCGATAATCCATACGGGCAAGTGACGTAGCGACGTGCATTGTAACAGTCGATTTGCCTGCACCGCCTTTTTCATTTCCCACTACGATTATGTGCGCCATTCAGCGTGATCCTGACAAGTAAATCTGTGTATTACATTTCTATAAGCATTCAATTGCACAAGGTGAAGCATCCTTATGCAAATTGGCTTTGATAAGTGCGTTGCAGTCCAAAATGTGGGTCTATACGCAACAATTAGGTGTGTTATGGCCAAATTTAGGAAGGAACTCCATATCCTCTTCTGGACGATTGGTTTTTTGGACATGCCGAAAGGATATATCCTATGACGTTTCAAATACCATCTCCAATAGATGGGGTTGGAGCAACTTCTTTTTTGGCCTCAAGTTCTTCAAAGTCAAAGGCATCAAGTCGGCGCGCGCGGCGTCCCGCTTTGTCAGCGCTGATTTTGATTTCGGACAAATCCTTTACAGCCATCCCGAAATGGCGATCCAGATTTTCTACTCGGCTCCCCAATCGGTCTACATCTTGGTACAGCAACCCAAGCTCTTTTCGGATGGCTCCCGCCTGTTCTTGCATTCGTGCGTCTTTTAAGATGGCGCGCATTGTGTGCAGTGTGGCCATACAGGTTGTTGGGGACACGATCCAAACGCGCGCTGCAAAGCCTTCGCGCACAATTTCGGGAAAATTTGCATGTAATTCGGCATAAACAGCCTCGGAGGGAAGGAACATCAAGGCACCATCAGCAGTTTCACCTTCGATGATGTATTTTTCCGATATATCTTTGATGTGCTTTTTGACAGCCGCGCGTAGGAGTTTTGCAGCATCATTCAACTCGCGGTCTGACGAGGCGTTGCGGATAGCTTCATAGGCTTCTAGCGGGAATTTACTGTCGACTGCGATGGGGCCGGGAGGGTTGGGTAAGTGAATCAAACAATCTGCCCTGCGCCCATTGGAAAGAGTGGCTTGCAGTGTGTAGCTATCGCTAGGAAGGGCTTTGATTACAATATCGTTCAGTTGAATTTCACCAAATGCGCCTCTGGTTTGTTTGTTGGACAAGATATCTTGCAGGCTCAATACGTTTCCTGACAATTTGGTAATATTTTCTTGTGCCTTGTCGATCGCACTCAGGCGTTGTTGCAATTCACCCAACGAATGGGCGGTTCGGCGTGCCGAGCCTTGAAGGTTTTCGGTCATTTGGTGCTGAACTTGGATAAGCCGCTTTTCCATCATCTCCATCATGCCGGTTTGGGATTGGGTTTGGGCTTCGGAAACGTGATGCAAACCTCCGGCAAGGCGTTCTTGACCATCTCCCAAAGACTGCACTCTCTGGCCAAGTGCCGTTATCTGATGGGACAAGGGTTCCATCAGTTTTGCAGATTTCTGCGAGGCCCTTATCCCTATCCACAAAAGAAAAATTACCAAAACTACACAGGCAAAAGCAATCTTTACGAGTGGATTTGTGAGGTCAATTGTTTGCGTCATCTTCTTCCAAACAGTCGTTCAATATCCGAGAGCTTAAGCTCGACATACGTCGGTCTCCCGTGATTGCATTGCCCCGAATGAGGGGTGCTTTCCATTTCGCGCAAAAGCGCATTCATTTCTTCTCCGCGCATGCGCCGCCCTGAGCGAATAGATCCGTGACAGGCGACACGGCTCAATATTGATTCGACCTTATCGTGAACAGATTGCGTCGCATTCTGATCACAAAGCTCATCAAGCACATCCAAGATAATCGATTTTGCGTTTACTTCACCCAAAATTGCCGGAGTTGTGCGTACCGCCACAGCACCTGCTCCAAACCCTTCGACCACCAGACCCACGCTTTCGAGCGTTTCAGAAAAATCAAGCAGCCTTGTGCAATCGTCTGCTGACAAATCAACAATCTCTGGAATTAGAAGTGCTTGTGATGGAACTCCGTTTTCGCGCATTTGGGTTTTCAGTTTTTCATAGACCAGACGTTCATGTGCGGCGTGCTGATCCACAATAACTATGCCATCCGCGGTTTGGGCAATAATGTAATTTTCATGTACTTGCCCGCGCGCGGCGCCTAGAGGATGCGTTTCTAACGCAGTTTCTGTAGGTGTCGTTTCGCCTTTGTCTTCCGAAACGTCCACGCGTGCATAAAGTGCAGCGGTTTCTGCAAATTGAGGCGCCTGCATTTGATAGTTGGCAGCGTGCGCCGCAGCACTTGACTGCGGCATTTGATACGAGAAATTACGCGCCGTTTGTTCTGGCTTAGCGGCACCAAGAACGGCATCAGCCACTGTCGTGGAAGCCCTATATCCAGCCTCTGCGAGAGTATGGCGCAGGCATGAAATAATCATGCCGCGTAAAAGTCCGGGCTGACGAAATCGGACTTCGGATTTTGCTGGATGCACGTTTACATCCACCAGTTGGCTATCGCATTCAACAAACAATGCCGCTGCAGGATGGCGATCACGAGATAAGAAATCATTATAGGCTGCACGCAAAGCGCCGATTATGAGCTTGTCCCGGACGGGGCGTCCGTTGACAAAGAAATGCTGCATCACGGCTGCACCACGCGAGAAGGTTGGCAGAGCCGCATAGCCGCTCAGGGTAAATCCATCCCGCTTGGCCTGAATGCGCACGGCATTATCTGAAAAGTCTTTTCCCAATACCCGAGTAAGACGCCAGTATAGCGCATCAATAAGATCCCCATTTTCCGGATTAACAGCAAAAAGCTTACGCTGGTTTCCTGCTGAGACGTCATTAAGTTGAAAACCCACCAAGGGTGAGGCAATTGCCAGCCGTTTGACAATTTCTGAAATGGCTTGAGTTTCGGCCCGGTCAGTGCGCATGAATTTTAACCGCGCTGGAGTGGCGTAAAAAAGATCTCTTAGCTCGACGATCGTTCCCTCAGCCATGGCAGCCGGTTTTACCAAACCTACTTGACCTCCAGTGACGGTAATTTGCGCGGCATCAAACCCGTTTGCGCGACTGGTAATGGTTAGGCGGCCGACGGCCCCTAAAGAGGGTAAAGCTTCGCCTCTGAACCCAAAACTATTGATGTTGAGAAGATCAGAGCCGTCAATTTTTGAAGTTGCATGCCGCGACATGGCAAGGGGAAGGTCTTGTGCGCTCATCCCACATCCGTCGTCCGTGACACGGATCAGTGTCTTACCGCCATCGGCTATATCAATACGCAGTCGCCGGGCACCGGCATCTAGCGCATTTTCGATCAGTTCTTTGACTGCAGAAGCGGGCCGCTCAACGACTTCTCCTGCCGCAATTCTGTTAATTGCAGCGTCATCCAATTGCCTAATTCTAGGCAGCATTGTGGACATGTTGGGGGCGGACACAAACATAACACAACACTTAGCATATTCTACGGCGATTCTACTATGTCAAATATAGCGAAATTTATGGGTGTTTTTTATAACTTTACGGCAGGTATTGATTTCGACCGCAAACTCACACTGCGTTCCATGCTCAAAAAATTTGATTTCTTAGAGATTTATTCTTATCTTTTTTTCAATTCAAAAGGAACTCACACGTATAGGATAATCGAATCTGTCAAAAGCCGGACTTTTAGAGTATTATGGATGCTTGAAGAACTTAGGTTTCCCTATGAGCATCAAAATGTGGCGCCTCATAGTGCAGAAACTCTTGCCTAAAATACCTCTGGCAAGGTTCCAATTTTACTCGATGGTGATGTTGTGATCCATGATTCAGGCGCTATTCTGACATATCTTGCTGGCAAATGTGGTCAACTGACGGCGCAGGCCGGTACGATTGGGCGGGCGCGTCAAGACGCGGTGCTTCACCAGATATCTTTTTAACCCATTGAGAGCGCTGGGTTTATGTTGCTGAATTTCCAAGTGACAATGAGAAATTCAATACCTATCTAAAACGCCTTAGATCACGGCCTGCTTACAAGATGGCACTTACAAAGGCGGCAACTTAAAACTATTTAGGGCGCGCGCTCTGTGCCTGCTAAGGCAAATTTTGCGGCATGCCGACCAGCCCAAGCCCCTGTAGCAAGGGACGCAGTGATAAGATAACCGCCAGTCGGAGCCTCCCAGTCAAGCATTTCACCTGCGCAAAATACACCTGCTTTTTGCCGGATCATCAGCGTTTCGTCCAATTCGCCAAACGCTATACCGCCAGATGTCGAGATTGCTTCATCGATTGAACAAAGTCCCGCATAGCGTAGCGGCAATGATTTCAAAAGTCTGGCCAAAGTGGTGGGCTCTGATGGCAGCGGGCTTGAAAACTCACGCAAGAGGGCCTGCTTTACTGGATCAAGCCTAAGCACTTTTCGGAGAAAATTGTTTAGGCTTTGTTTGCCCTTGGGCCGTTTGAGCGCAGTTATGATCTTTTTCGGAGACCAATCAGGTAAAAGATCAAGATTGAGTTCGCTGCCCAGTCTTAAATCGCGGCTGATTGTGTAAACGCCACTCCCTTCGAGCCCTTTTGAGCTGATCACAGCCTCCCCGCGGATAGATCTCTGGTCCACATTAAAAGAGACAGATTTAAGGGGTGTGCCAAAGAACCGCTGCATATGCTCTGACCAATGGATATCCAAAGCGGCGTTCGCAACTCCAAACGGGGTGAGCCGAACGCCTTCGTCTGCGAGGCTGGACGCCCAGGCGCCGTCCGAGCCAAGTTTTGACCAACTCGCCCCACCCACCGCAAGAACGCAGACGTTTGCAGTGAGAGACTTTTGGCCTTGGGGCGTGTCGAAGGACAAACTATCTTGGGCAAACCCAAGCCAACGCCAATTTGTTTTGACATCAACATTGGATTGGACGAGCCGTGCGAGCCATGCACGCAACAGAGGCGAGGCTTTCATCGCCTCTGGAAATACGCGTCTGGTAGAGCCGGTAAATACCTTTGCTTCAAGCGCATTTGCCCATTGCATGACATGAGTTGGACCAAAGTCCTGAAGTATTGGCAGCAGAGTGGATTTGGCTTCATAAAACCCATTCATAAAGCTCTCAAAGTCTTCGTTTTTTGTCAGGTTTAAACCAGACTTCCCTGCCATGAGAAATTTCCGGCCGACTGTTGGTTTGGCCTCCGTAAGAGTAACTTTAAGACCTGCGATCGCTAATTTCTCAGCCGCCATCAACCCTGATGGCCCGCCCCCTATGACTAACGCTGTCTTCTGTATGCTCACTTATGCTCCTATCGGATTGCAGTTCGATCACCCGATGCGGGTAAGGAATCGTGATATTATGCTCTTTGAGCGCATTCCAAATTAAAAACAAGACGTCTGAGGTGTATTTTTGGTTTCTATCATCACAATAGATGGGCCAAAATTCACATCTTTTTGGAAAAACTTGAAGTGTTTAGTTCTACGAAATGGCAACTGAAAATAGGCAGCAAGCTGGGTTTTCATGACCAAATGATAATACCAAATAGAATAAAAGTACACACCCACACGGAATTATGTCTAAAAGGATTTGTCTGTGATAATGTTTTTTGTTAGGATGAGGTGGCGTTAATAAAAAATTTCTTCAATCCCAAATTCCACTTTTATGTGCAGCGAGCATAAGGTCGTGTGATCTATTTTATCCCAGCCCTTAATCACACATTTTTTTGATTGCACTTACGTGCTCTGGAGTGGCGGTGCAGACGTCATTGGTAAACTCAATTGCTTGCTGCATAAGCTCCTCTGGCTGGCAAATACGCTCGATCAAGCCATAGACCAAGGCATCCTCTGCACTAAGTTTTTGCCCTGCCATGAGTACCATTTTCGCACGTGCGGGACCGATGATGTTGGTCATGCGGGTAGGGTCGCTTGGTTGGGGTAAGTAGCCGAGTTTCATGACAGGATAAAAGAATTTAGCATGTGGCACTGCGATGCGAATATCGCAGGCAAGTGCCATTCCAAAAGCTCCTCCGGCCAGCGTGCCATTCAGGGCGGCGATGGTGAGGCAGGGTAAATCTGCGATCGCGCCTGATACTTTTTCCCAGACATCAGAAGTAGCAAGACCAGATTTTGCAGCTTCCAGATCAGCACCGGCGCTGAAAACTTTTCCCGTTCCTGTAATGATGAGCGCTCGTGCTGCCGCCCCCTCCTGTGCTACCTCAGCAATGCGTTCAAGCATCTCCAAAGTCAGAGAGTTCGCCTTTTCAGGACGGTCCAAGCGAAGTATCCAAATGCCCCCTGATTTTGAAAGATCAATCATATCAGACCAACAGCCTTGCGAATATAGTCTTCTCTTAGACTGATTTCTTTACCTATAAATTCGTCAGCTTCTGGTCCGCACATCCAAACCAGTACTTTGGCTGGCCATACGGGGGTAATATGATCTGACCAGTCCAACTGGCTCACTGGGTTTATTCCACTGGCCTTGATATCGCGTTGCATTTGCGTAGCCACTGTCCCTGGGGATAGGCCCATGGCGCGGATGCCTTGGTGTCGGTTTTCATGGTCGGTGCAGGTTGTCAGCATGGCTGCACCGGCTTTGGATGTGCAATAGGCGCTCCAAGCCTCTATCGGGTTATGCGCAGCACCAGAGCTGACGGTAATGATGGTGCCGCCACCGTTCTTGAGCATGATTGGTAGCGCGCAGCGGTTTGCATAAAAGACACCCTTTATATTGATATCTATTAATTTCCCCCAGAGTTCTGGATCTGCATCGGCCTGGTATGAAATTGGCTCCAGGGCTGCTGCATTATTTATGAGCACTTCCAGTTTACCAAATCTCTGTACTGTAGTTTGAATGGCTCTTTGGACATCCGCAAACACCGAAATATCTCCAGCTATCGCAAGTGCCTGTTGTCCTATTTCATTGGCAATCGTATCTATAGAATCTTTATCCCGTGCAAAAAGAACGACATTTGTCCCATTTTTCGAAAATTCTCGAGCGGCAGCCGCTCCAATGCCACGGCTTGCCCCAGTAATTAAAACAGTTTGTCCAGACAGGCCTGTCATCGGCTTTCCTTTTGTTTGCGGCCGCGTTGCGCCAAGGCCAACATTTTAGTATTGTTATGGTCCTGTGGCTGAGAGATAATCGCCACATGGTTTCATTAACCACGTTTATAGAGAAATTTCTATTTCTGGAAGGACCAACATGACCTGCATTGGTAAATATGTCGCCTTACTGGGCGCTCTCTTAATCTGGCTGGCGTCTCCCAGTTGGGCAGAGCTGTCTGTTGATCAAGTGTGGGATGATATTGTCAAGCGCACTAAATCTTTGGGCTATAAAGTGTCCACGATACAGTCGCGTTCTGATGGAATACTGGTCTTATCAGAACTGAATCTGCGGCATGATAATCTGGATGAAGGTTATAGCGTAAATGTCAACTTGGGCGATATGCAGCTTGTTCTTAACAATGACGGTAGTGTGATGGTCTCTCCATCCAAAAATATCGTTTGGGACTTTCTGCTTCCAAATACAGCGCGCGATACAATGACTTTTAAGTTGATCCAGAAGACAAAAGGTCTCTCAATTGTGGCAAGCGGCGCTGTTGGCCAGATAACCTATGACTATTCGGCCGAGCACATTGACGCGGTGTTTGACGAATTTGCAGTGCAGGGAGACATGATGAAATCTGATGAGGCAGATCTGCGGATCAGTTTGATAGACGTTGTTGGAAAATCAAAAGTAACTGGGGATGCTTTACTTGAAACTCTGTCGAGTTTTTCAGCAAGGAATATTAATTTTATGGGGCGCTTTGCCCCAAAGACAGAGCCTTATGAAGGCACTTGGAAAACACGCCTTTCCAATGTGTCATTTGCTTCGACAGGACAGGTTCCAGACGGCGTTTCATTGCAGGACATAAGCCTGGCCTTGTCTGCAGGTTATAATAATTCCAGCGTTTTTGGATACGAAGCAGGCGAAACTGACGTGTCATTTAACTCTGGTAGCGAAGATTTAATATTTAAGAGCAGCTCGGCTGGAGTTACAGCCTCAAATACAATGTCAATCTCTGGGTTGAAATCAACATCTGAGATACGGTCTATGAAATTTGCCGGTTCAGGCGACCTTTTGCCTCTTCCTGTACAAGCAATGCTCGGATCACTCGAATACGGCATCGATATGCCAGTGATGCCACGTCCAGAACAGCAGGTGTTTGGTCTAAAGCTTGAATTAAACGAATTATCCATGTCTGAGAACGTTTGGAAAACCTTTGATCCACTGAATGACCTGCCGCATGATCCGCTCAGCCTAAAACTTGATATAGAGGGTGCGATGCTGCTTTTGATCGATTTTTTGGGTTCAGACATGTCCAAATCCGACCTAAATGATTTTACTAAAATAGCGCAGATTGCTTCACTTTCTTTTAAGTCCCTGTTGTTCTCTGGTTTTGGCGCCGAGGTCTTGGCTCAAGGTGACTTCGAGTTTGACAATCAGGATTTGAAAACATTTGGGGGCATACCGCGCCCTGAGGGTTGGGCCAAAGTCAATTTGACGGGCATGAATGGCTTTCTTGAAAAAGTGGCTAAAATAGGTCTGATCGGATCGCAACAAGCTATGGGAGCAAAAATGGCCATGGGTATGTTTGCGCTGCCTATTGGCGATGACATGATGCAAACAAAGGTTGAAATCGATAAAAATGGTGGTGTTTTTGCTAATGGTCAAAAGCTTCGATAACGCATCGAAAACAAGCGTTCATCACGATTGTCCGACCCTCACCCCTCGTCACACAAGCAGATCGTGCTATCTTGGTAGAATAGAAGAAAGTATGCAACAGCTTGCGCTTAACCATGCGGTTCAATACATCTAATATCAGAGAAAATTGGAGTTTTTATGTTTGATCTGAAAAGCCCTTTATCTTTGGCTAACTTATCGGAGAAAATTTTAGTCGCTGCCAAAAGGGCAGGTGCTGAGTCTGCGGATTGTTTGGTCGCTTCTGGCAGTTCAACCAATGTCGATGTGCACAATGGTGCGCTTGAACTTGCCGAGCGGTCGGAAGGTTCTGATATTGGATTGCGGGTTTTTATTGGTAAAAAACAAGCCATGGTTTCGGGTTCAGACATAAGTGATCGCACGATTGAAGAAATGGCTGAGCGTGCGATTGCGATGGCCAAAGAAGCTCCGGATGATCCATATGCTGGTTTGGCTACACCGAATCAATACGCGACCGCATGGGATATTGATGCGCTGGAGCTTTATGACACGTCCCCTGAACCTTCAGCCAAGAGTCTTGAAGAAGAAGCTAGGCTGGTTGAGATCGAAGCCCTAGGGCATAAAGGTATTGAACAAGTCAGTACTGCATCTGCCAGTTACAGCAGCAGTGAAGTCTTACTCGCCACCAGCAATGGGTTTTTGGGCGGTTATAAACGGACGTCACGATCTTTAAGTTGTGTCGCCATTGCTGGCACTGGCTTGGGCATGGAACGCGATTATGATGTTGACTCGCGCATTCATCAAGGTGATCTTCGCTCTGCGCAAGATATTGGTGCCTCGGCGGCGAGGCGAACGCTTGAGCGGCGAACCCCTCGAAAACCGTCTACGGGTGTTTACCCTGTGCTCTTTGACGAGCGTATTTCCTCCAGTCTGATTGGCCATCTTTTGTCAGCCATCAATGGTGCCTCTATTGCCCGTGGGTCTTCGTGGTTACTGGATGCGCTTGAGACGCAGGTTCTGCCAGCCGGGATGTCGCTGATCGAAGAACCAGGTAGACCACGAGTGGGGGCGTCTAAACCATTTGATGCCGAAGGTCTGCCCAAACAACGGCGCGAGATCATCAGAGATGGCACTCTGATGGGGTGGACACTTGATCTTGTTTCTGCGCGTAAATTAGGCATGAGCTCAACAGCCAGTGCCGCTCGGTCTCCAGACTCTTTGCCAAGACCGCAAGCCGGAAATGTCACTTTGAGCCAAGGGGAGCAGTCAAAGCAAGATCTCTTGTCTGACATGGGAACCGGGTTGCTGGTCACATCGATGATCGGATCGACAATTAACCCTAACACAGGCGATTATTCCCGTGGCGCGGCGGGGCATTGGGTGGAAAATGGAAAAATTGCGTATCCTGTCAGCGAGTGCACTATAGCGGGGAACCTCAAAGATATTCTGTCGCGCCTTATCGCAGCAAATGACGCCCGACAGCACCTATCGACCCGAGTGCCATCGCTTTTAGTTGAAGGTATGAACATTGCCGGACAGTGATCTTGAACTGCTCAAAAAAGCCGCTCACAAAGCTGCAGATATTGCCAAACCTTTTGCTAAAGGAGCAGTGAAATCTTGGGAAAAAGACCAAGGTGCGGGGCCAGTGACCGAAGCAGATATAGCCGTAAACCAAATGTTGAGTAGCTTTTTGCGATCTGAACGCCCCGACTATGGCTGGCTCTCCGAAGAAAGTGAAGATGACATGTCCCGGCTTTTCGCCGAGCGATGTTTTGTGATCGACCCAATCGATGGTACACGTAGTTTTATCAAGGGTGAAGACACTTGGGCCCATTCATTTGCAATAACGAAGCGCGGTGAACCTGTTACGGCCGTGGTATTTTTGCCGATGTTGGGTTACCTTTATTGTGCTGAAAAAGGCGAAGGTGCCACGCTAAATGCAAAGGCGATCTCTGTTAGCAAAGCTAAATCCTTGTCAGGGTCCAATATTCTGGCTGCGCGGCCTGCTGAAGACGTGCGATTTTGGAAAAATGGAATGGTCCCACAATTTAATAGGTTTCACCGACCGTCTTTGGCCTATCGCCTGAGCCTTGTTGCCGAAGGTCGATATGACGGAATGATTACTTTTCGCGACAGTTGGGAATGGGACATTTGCGCGGGTGCATTAATCACGTCCGAGGCTGGAGCAGTTGTCTCTGATACTTTGGGTAACCCTCTTGCCTTTAATAAGCGACGTCCAATAGCAAAAGGCGTGATCTCTGCCGCTCCTTTTGTTCACTCAGATTTTCTTAATCTGTCAAATCCGTATTAGCGGCTGGATTATCCGGTGAAACATTTTGCGGAATTTGAGAGGCGCTTCAGTCACTGCCAAACAGATACAGGGTGAGCCATCTGCGGCAACGGGCGTATGATTGGTGGCTCCGTCTGCAATCTCGACATCACCTTTAGCAAAATACTCGGTCTCGTCTGCGAATGCTCCTTTGAGCACCAATGTCATCTCGATTCCCGAATGGCTGTGGTCAGGCATCGCTGCTCCGGGTGGGATAAAGAGAAGGCGAGCAGTCGCCTCACCGGAAGTTGACAGGATAGATTGTTTAACACCCATTCCGATTGGCTGCCAGTTGATTGTGTCAAGGCTCTCACCTACATAATCCGACAGAGGCTCTGGAAAATCTATCTTTGATGGCTTTTCGACCTTTTCTACCGGGCAAGATGTCGCAATTTTATCTAGGGTTTTTTGCAAAGCATCAGGACCAACCTTGATATCGGTTTGCATTTCAAGAAGAATTCCTCCGACTGTATTGTGGCTTTCCATGGATATTCGACACTCGTCGCACATGGATATGTGTGCTGCAACAGCAACCGAGAAAGCCTCCGGCAAATTACCGCTTGAATAAGCCATCATCAGATCATCATTCACATGGTGTTTTATGGTATTCGTCATCATCACATTATCACTTCATCGAATGCCGCAAACGCTCTAAAGCCAACCTGATACGTGACTTAATTGTACCTAAAGGCAAACCAGTAGCTGCGGCAATTTCACTGTGGGACATATCTTTGAAGTAAGCCCGTTCAACTAACATCCTCTGTTTTTCGGGTAACTTCGCCAAAGCCTGTCCCAGTTTGGCTGTTTCTTGCTGAAGTCCGACCGCCTCCTCTTGGTCAAGTTCGTGTTCTGGGCCCCAGTCCAAATTTTCCGGCTCAGGTCGTTTTAGTTTTCTAATAGCATCGATTCTTTTGTTCCGAGCGATGGTAAATATCCATGTGGCAGCACTTGCTCTTGTAGGGTCAAACAAATGAGCCTTATGCCAGACAGTCGCCATAACTTCCTGAGCACACTCTTCAGCCACCGCCGCATCTGTTCCTGATTTCATCAGGAACGCTTTTATTTTAGGAGCAAAATGCGTGAATAGCCTGCCAAAAGCTTTAACGCTTTTATGCCGTTGTATGAGTTCAAACTCTTCCACCCACAAAGAGCTGGGAGGACTTTCGGTTTTTTCAACCAATTTCACTGCTTTCCCAGTTGAAGCCGCACTATCAAAATGCGTAGCACGCCCGATTTCGAAAAGCGAGGTGCACTCTACAATAAACGATTTTGTTATAACGGACATACCTCTAATACGTCTTCTAATCTCATTTGGATCAATTTTAGTTTGAATTCTTTTCATCCAACTTAATCCGATATACGTACAACTTTAAAAAGCGGGAGATAGAGTATATGAATGTTCGCCAGCGCCGGCCACAGGCCCGTACGATTGCGGTTATTGGAGGTGGGATTTCTGGAATGGGGGCCGCATTCGCTTTGTCGCAAAGTCACGACGTTACACTTTTAGAAGCTGGACCTCGTTTAGGTGGGCATGCTCGAACGCTTCTTGCCGGAAAAAGTGGTAAACAGCCAGTTGATATGGGCTTTATTGTCTTCAACTACGCCAATTATCCTTTAATGACGACTTTATTCGAGGAATTGGATGTTCCCGTTGTAAAAAGCAATATGAGTTTTGGAGCGTCTGTACGAGGCGGCACGTTGGAATATGGTTTGGCCAGCCTTGGGGCTGTGTTTGCACAAAAGTCCAATGCTCTGCGGCCAAAGTATCTTAAAATGTTAAGTGATATATTTAAATTTAACTCGAAAGGCGTGGAGATTGCGAAAGGTAGATCTTTAACGATTGGTCAGTTTTTGGAAGAGTTGGGAACGGGTGAGTGGTTCAGAGACTATTATCTTCTGCCACTCTCTGGCGCGATATGGTCGACTCCAACCCAAAACATCCTTAACTTTCCAGCCGCCGCCATGATGCAATTCTTTGAAAACCATGCTTTGCTCAATTATTCAGGACAACACCAATGGTACACTGTTAATGGTGGGTCGATCCAATATGTGAAGCGGCTCGAACAGACGCTAAAGCGTGATGGTGTCACGGTCCGCGTGAAAGCGCCTGTGACTTCAGTCCGGCGCAATTTGGGCAAAGCGATAATAACGTGCCATGGGGGACTTCCTGAATCTTACGATGAAGTGATTTTTGCGACCCACTCTGACGACAGTCTGCGGCTTTTGTCTGACGCGAGCGAACAGGAAAGCAAGCTATTGGCTGCCATTCGCTATCAGCCCAATGAAGTTGTTTTACATGCTGATACATCTGTGATGCCAAAGTTAAAGCAATGTTGGTCAAGTTGGGTTTACACAGAGGACAAGCACAAAACCTCAAATAAAATTGACCTCACATATTGGATGAATTCACTGCAACCCATTCCAAAAGATGATCCGCTATTTGTGACGCTTAATTGCACGCGTACGATCCGAGAAGATTTGATATTTGACCAGACAATCATGCGTCATCCAATCTATGATCTTGAGGCGTGGGCGGCACAAAAGACGCTGGCTCTGCAAAATGGTGAAAGACAGACTTGGTTTTGTGGGGCTTGGATGAAAAATGGATTTCACGAAGACGGTCTTTCGAGCGCATTAGATGTCGTGTATAAAATCGAAGCTAAATCCGCCTTTAATCTCGCTGCAGAATGAATCAAGTTGACCATATAAAGGGCTGGACATGGCATGGTCGCAAGGGCGGTTTATCAAACGCATTCCGCTATAGTGTTGACTATTTGATGATTAATCCCGAAGAGTATTGCGAAACGCCGAGGCTTTTCTCACGCAACAAAGGCTGGTTGTTTTCTCTGCATGATAAGGACTATGGCGGTACTCCTAAAGATGGGAAAGGGGTCTCTTGGGTCAAAGAGGTTTTAGCCGAATATGATTTAGCCTTGAATGGGGCAATCTATCTGTTGGCCCAGCCCCGAATGTGTGGGCAAGTTTTTAATCCCGTTAGCTTTTGGCTTTGTTATGACGAGAAAGAGCGTCTCTGTGCTGTGATTTCAGAAGTGACAAACACTTATGGGGATCGCCATTCCTATTTATGCCATCATCCCGATTTACGCCCAATTGCACGCAGTGACCGATTGTTTGCGCAAAAGATATTTTATGTATCTCCGTTTCAACCCATTAAGGGTGAATATGAATTTCGCTTTGATGTGAGAGATGATAAAGTTGGGATTTGGATTGATCTCACATTTCCTGGCGGTGGGGTCACGGCCAATTTGATTGGAAAGCGCAGTCCTCTGAGCAATCGAACAATATTGAAATCGTTAGTGCGCAGACCGCTTGCTTCGCGGCGGGTCCTTGGATTGATCCATTGGCAAGCACTCAAGTTGTGGTTTAAGGGCGCAAAGTATCGCAAACGGACCACTCCGCCAAAAACAGAGGTTTCTTTGTGATCGAGCAGCGCTACTTTGAGTTGCAATCTTATGCCATTTTTGCCGCGATGTTGGGCATTGCGGGTCTTCCGATTTACATCCATGCCCCAAAATTTTTTGTTGATACTTATGGGGTCAGCCTCAGTGCACTAGGATTGGCGTTGTTTTTTTTGCGCTTGGTGGATTTTGTTCAGGACCCTTTACTCGGCAAATTGGCCGAAAGTACCCGCAAATACCGCGTAGCCCCAGTTTGGATTGCAGGTCTGGTAATGGCACTGGGAATGTTTGGACTGTTTGCCATGCAGGCGCCAATATCACCCGTTTTGTGGTTTTGCCTGACGCTATCAGCAGTTTTTTCAGGCTTTAGCTTTTTATCTATACGGTTTTATGCACAGGGTGTTTCCAGTTTTGGAGAGCTCGGTCAGCTTCGTTTGGCGCGCTGGCGCGAGACTGGAAGCCTTTTGGGCATATGCCTTGCTGCAATAGCACCAACACTTTTGCTGATTTTTTCTGAGAATGTTTTTTGGTTTTATGCGGTCATGTTTTCTGGATTGGTTTTTGTGGCGCTATTGGCGATGCAGCGGCATTGGACAACGTTTTCCAGGTCTGTTGCTGAACCGTCTTCGGGATCTATCTTGTCAGATCCCGTCGTGCGCCAACTACTTATTTTGGTAGTGTTAAATACCGCGCCAGTCGCAGTGTCATCGACGCTGTTTTTATTTTTTGTCGAAAGCCGCCTTCTGGCACCTAACATGGCGGGACCGCTTCTTATAATTTTTTTCTTGACGGCTGCGGTCTCGGCGCCGATCTGGACGTTTTGTGCTAACCGTTTTGGTGCGCGTCGAATTTTGCTTGTTGCAATGGTCAGCGCGATTATTAGCTTTGCTTATGGCTTCTTTCTACAGACTGGCCAAGTCTCTACATTTGCAATCATCTGCGTGGCAAGCGGAGCGACGCTGGGAGCAGATTTAGCGATATTGCCTGCTATTTTTGCAAGACGACTTGCTAGCACTGGCGCTCGGGCTGAGATTGGCTTTGGCCTTTGGAATTTTGCGTCCAAAGTATCTTTGGCAATTGCGGCTGTTATTGTTCTGCCTGTTTTGGATTTTTTTGGGTTTCAGCCGGGTCCAGAGAATTCTGAAACTGGCCTCTTTGCGCTGTCCTTTGGGTATGCTGCATTGCCTTGCGCACTGAAGTTACTGGCAATCTGGATGTTATTACGACTGCAGTTGGGGCAAGCAAAAACATGAAAAATTTAGTGGGTAAACGGTATTGGTTGGTGGGTGCCAGCGAAGGATTAGGCGCTGCTTTGGCCCGTAAGTTGAGTGGTCAGGGCGTTGAGCTTGTCCTGTCGGGCCGTAATGCTCAAACTTTGAAAGACCTCGTTGAAACGTTGCCAAATCCTGCACTCGCTTTGCCCTGCGATGTCAGCTCACAAGACAGTGTCGATGATGCCGTTGCCAAGCTTGGCGATATTGACGGTATAGTCTATCTGGCTGGGCTGTATTGGCCGATAAATACGAAAGACTGGCTAACAACTGAAGCGACAGCCATGGCTGATGTGAATTTCACAGGAGCGGTTCGGATCCTTGGCGCAATTGTTCCCCAGTTTGTTGATTGCGATCAGGGCCATATTGTTATAACTGGAAGTCTTGGCGGATTTCGGGGCATGCCTGGGGCGATTGGTTATAGTGCCGCTAAGGCCGGTTTGATGACACTGGCCGAGTGTATGCAGATCGATTTGAAAGACACTGGTCTTACTGTTCAAATGGTAAACCCGGGCTACATCAGGACCCGTCTTACAGACAAAAATACTGGAAGTATGCCATTTATCATGGAACCCGATGAAGCGGCAGAAATCATGTTTAAACATATGCGTTCTGACAAATTTTCAATCAGCTTTCCGACCTTATTTGCATTATTTTTCCGTTTTCTGCCCCTTCTCCCGAATTGGCTTTACTATCGAATTTTCTAGCGTTTAGAACTGATGGATAGTAGTGTATTTCGGCTAGCTTGAGGGAGTTTGGATGCGGCATTTTGTTTCCATGTTATGTGTATGCGTGGTCCCAGATACCCAGGCTTTAGGTCAATCAGGTGTAAAGTTTGAGGTTTTCAATATTGCTTGGGATGACGTACTAAATGCGCGATCAGGCCCATCTGCAAAATTTCCCATTATTGCGACTTTTCTACTTGGCTAATGCGATCTGTCAAAATAAGAGTGTATCTTACTAAAGAAGTGCCCGTTTGATTAGGGCCTACTTTCTTTGCCGGAATAGTATGCGGTGTCAAAGGCGCATGCTTTCATCGGTTAGGTAAATGCGCTCTATGTCAGAGCTATGTCTCTTACAAAAGATAGTTTAGTATTTATGGATGGCTCTCGCAGTCGGAGTGATGCCCTTAAGCGCTTATCGCAAAATACCCTGACGATAGATTACCTTTACCACACTGCTACATTGGTCGGTTGCCCTGTCTCTATCGCTGAGGCATTTTTAGCGGAGCTAAATGGGAAAAGTTGACCAAAATAGGGTCATATATCCTTATTTCGGTCTCATATTAGTTTCTGCGCACAGCGATCAAGCATTCCATCATTTTTGATGGAGATAGAATTTATAAGAAGAATGTCTGACCTGCAATTTCCCAACCGCTATCTCATGTGGTCTACGATTTCCAAATGTTGGGCTAGGTGAGAAATTTGACCCAGCCAGTCAGAGACTAAGTCAACATTATCCGGGGCCGCTGAGACACCTGGTGATAGCTTTTGCTTTAAAACGGCCTCAATAGCAAACGACACAGGATAAGAAACAAGCCGCGCCATTGCTGTACCATGTTCATCCCCCCAAGCGTCCATGACATAGGTTTTATGCCAGACCGTTTGACCATCTTTCTCTGCTTTTAACCCAACACACATGACGACGCGATCGGGTTCACCTTCGTCATAAGAGTTCTCTTTCCAGAACTGGTCTGACATCTCTATCAGCCGCACTTCTCCTTTTGACCCCGAAAGGGTTTTAATTTCTTCGAACACACCACTCCAAGCCTCTGTCCAGCCATTGAGCCGCAAAGTGCCGCGTACAAATTCTTTTACTTTCCAGTCGTCTGCAAAGTGGTATTGGTTTATAAAGGGCAAGGAGTCACGGTTTGGATACACTTCGAATTTTTCTGCTATAGGCAAGGGAGCATTATAGCTGCTGATTGCATCCCAAGGCCGATTGACGTTGAATTCCTCAAAATTCCGGATCGATTTAGACGGTGAGCGTAGCGCCTTGAGCACTCCTAACGGTGACCAGCTGAATTTGTACCGGAAAAGATTGGCGATTTTGGGAATACCGCCGCAATAGGATTTAAATGAAACGGCATTACCCGAGGTGTTTGCATCGGATGCGCGATACTCTTCAACGAGTTTATGCGCCATTAAATGATCGATACCGGGGTCGAGCCCAACTTCGTTGACTAACATTACACCTGCTTGTTTGGCCTGAACGTCCAGCACCCGCATCTCAGGGGCGATATAAGACGAGCTTACAAAATTTGCGCCCTTTGAGATAGCCAGTTCCGCCAGCGGCACATGCCAGTCTCCGGGTAGCATTGAGACGACGACATCCCCAGCCTTTAAATCAGACCCAAGCAGGTCTTTGTCAAACGCGTGAAGGTTTTGCGTGAGGTCACCGACCGCTTGTTGGGCCTTTCCCAGAGTTCGGTTCCAGACGACAACGTCATGGCCCACTTCTATAAGTCTGCGCAATCCCGGAATTGCCGAGAGCCCTGTTCCACACCAATGAATGGTCATATCACACCTCTACTATATTTTCATTGAACACGTCAGCGGCACGCTGCCAAACGCCCTGATCAAGTTTGTCTAGTTCTAACAGGCATGGCAAGAGCTGTGATGCAAAATCTATCGAGCTCTCCAATGGTAAGAGCGATGGGAGATTGTCAATTGCCATCACGTCGAGCGGTGGCGTTTTTGAAACGCGCTCTGCGGGGCTATCCCAACTGGTTGCTTCGCTATAAATTGGAATCGGGTTGTAATCGCTGTCAGGATCACAGGCGATGTCTCCTATTACGCATAATCTTCGCGGCGTCGCCACATTTTCTGGTGATACGAAAATTGGGGTTCCTGGCCGTGCCATAATACAATTGAAAAATACGTCGTGCTCTAAAATCTCCGGAAACGGACCGCCGTGTTTGGTCTCTGCCATGTCCCATTTTGTAATTTCTATACCAAGTGCGCTGCATAAATCTGACGCACCAGTGCCAACCCGGCCCAAAGCGCCAATCACAATAGCCTTGGGTAGGGGGCGCTTTAACGCCACTAGATCTGTTGTAAGTGCTTTCAATAGTGCATTTTTATTTTTAAATGCTGAGATCGGACCACAGTATTGGCCAT
>JAQWKM010000030.1 GCA_029247845.1 Paracoccaceae bacterium
GTAATATAACGTTGCCAATTATATTTGCGTCTGATGCTATCCACGCAGATCCATCAATGCGTGGAGATTTTTCAGCCAAAGAGTATAGGGTCATTTGCGTTCCTCAAATTCGTTGTTCAAACGGCGAACAGTTTCAACCAAATCGGGTTGTTGTGATAAACGCAACCGTTCAGCCGTGATAATCGTGCGCAGACTGTCTTCGGTTGAATCAAGATCATCGTTGATAAGAACATAGTCATATTCGGGCCAATGACTTATTTCATCACGAGATTCATGCATTCGTTTTTCAATCACGTCCTTGGAGTCTTTCTGGCGCGACACGAGCCGCCTTTCCAGTTCGCTGATTGATGGAGGAAGAATAAAAACCGAAAGGACATGTTTGCCCAAAGGCGAATTGCGGACTTGTTGTCCACCTTGCCAGTCCACGTCAAATAAAACATCGCGCCCATTTGCAACAGCGCTCTCAACGGGTTTGAGAGGGCTTCCATATAAATTTCCAAACACTTCCGCATGCTCGAGCATATTGCCGGCATCTATCATCTGTTCAAACTCAGTGCGGGAATGGAAATAATATTCGCGACCATGTACCTCGCCCTCGCGCGCCGGGCGCGTGGTGGCGGAAATCGAAAACTGGATATCTTTATCCCAATGGCGCAATCGTTTTGCAAGCGTTGATTTCCCCGCCCCAGATGGAGAAGAAAGAATAATCAATAAACCGCGTCGTTTTGCCTTAGCCATCTGTTATTCCACATTTTGAACTTGTTCACGCATCTGGTCTATCAACACTTTTATTTCAAGACCAATGGCGGTTAGGTCAGCATTTTGAGATTTTGAGCATAGAGTATTTGCCTCGCGGTTAAACTCTTGCATAAGGAAATCCAATTTACGACCAATGACCCCACCAATGCTGAGCATATTGCGCGCAGATGCCAAGTGCACTTTTAGACGGTCTAGTTCTTCCGTGACGTCAGACCGGATAGCAAGAACGGCTAATTCTTGCGCGATGCGCTGCGGATCTGCTTGTCCGGTATCCTTTAAGATAGCTTTAAGTTGAGATTTGAGGCTATCTGCTTGATGCTTTTCTCTATCGGGTACTAGATCAATTGCAGCCTCTAAAAGTATTTCTAAATCTGTCAGTTGATCTTTCAGTACTTTTTCCAGTTCCCTTCCCTCAGTCCGTCTTGATGTACAAAATTCCAAAACCAACTCATCAAGGGCTGACACAATCTGCGATTTAAGAACAGAAATATCGTCCAGATTGAGTTCTTCCTCAGCTACCAAAACACCACTGTGCAGCAAATCGCTGGCTTTAGAGGGGGCTAGATTAACTCCGCGGTCTAACGCGCGATCTTCGATAAAGTTCAGGGCCTCCAAAGCTTTTTCTACAGCAGAGGGATCCAGACGCATTCCTGCCGAAGGTTTATTATAGCTACGCAGTTTGAAATTCATTGAAACGGATCCGCGCGAAGCATTATTTTGCAAAATACCTCTAGAGGCGGCCTCAAGCCCATCAATCCAGTCGGGCACTCTTAACTTAATGTCCAGACCGCGGTTATTCACACTTCTGATCTCCGCCGACCAGGAGAAGTCGCCAAGCTTACCTTGCGCCGAAGCAAACCCTGTCATCGATTGGATCAAAGCATTCTCCTTTGGTTTTCCCTGTCCTAAGCCATTGCGATTTTAGGAGCAAGTCTCCCCACGCGGATCGACATGAACCATTAATAAAGATTTTGCGCCACCGCACTGAATTTTTACTAAATTGTAATGAAACAGTTTGGTCGATAAGAAATTCAATAAAGAAGGTGTGACGCTTTTTCCAGTATCTAAAAATCAATCGAAAATAACGTCTTTGATGCACGGGATTAAGTATTATGATTTTCCCAAGATTGCCCAAGCCCTTAGCTACTGGAAGAGCCAAGCTTACGGAAAAAAACCGCTAAAGAAACGGTCATTTAACCCTTGTAACCTGAGCGACACACTGTTTAACATTTTTATTATAGGAGATATTAGTAACGCTCAAACGATATTTTCATTTTTGACCTTCAGCGTTCGAACCAAAAGACGTGGGAAGGTTATCTACATTTTCTATGAACGCGAAAATTTTTTGCGATTCGGTATACGATAAAACGACGGCGTAAATTTGGCCTTTCTGAGGTCTGACACAATCAAAGCAGTCCTGTCAGACCTGAGATAGAAGAGTTTAACTCGCGACGGCAGTTCTAATATGACCGTTTCTTATATTCACCAATTCTTCCGCAACAAGAAACGCCAATTCGAGCGATTGGCTTGCATTCAAACGTGGGTCGCAAGCGGTATGATAGCGATCAGAGAGATTCTCGTCGCTGACCGCCCATATACCGCCAGTGCATTCGGTCACATCTTGACCTGTCATTTCAAAATGGACGCCGCCTGGAATAGTCCCCTCTGCTTTGTGAATGTCAAAAAACTCGCGCACTTCTCGCAAAACGCTGTCAAATGGGCGGGTTTTATAGCCAGTAGATGATTTAATTGTATTTCCATGCATCGCATCACAGCACCATAGCACGTTTGCGCCTTCTTCTTTAACGGCTTTCACCAATCTGGGAAGATGGTCGCCCACAGTTCCTGCGCCAAATCGTGCGATTAACGTCAAACGGCCTGCTTCGTTCTCTGGATTAAGCTTGGCTATCAACTTTTTAAGATCACCTGCAGTCATGGTTGGTCCGCACTTCAAACCGATCGGGTTTTGTACCCCACTGCAGAATTCTACATGCGCGCCATCTGGTTGGCGAGTGCGATCTCCGATCCAGATAAAATGGCCTGAGCCTGCGAGCCATTTTCCAGATGTCGAATCGATCCGCGTCAACGCTTCTTCATATTCCAACAAAAGCGCCTCGTGGCTTACATAAAAATCAACTGTGCGCATTTCGTGGTTGTCTTCAGACGCCAAACCCGTCGCCGCCATGAAATCCAAAGCGTCGCTAATCCGCGTTGCCATTTTGCGGTACTGAGTCGCCCGGTCGCTTTCGGTAAATCCTAAAGTCCAGCTGTGCACTTGCTGCATGTCTGCATAACCTCCCGTTGAAAACGCCCGCAAAAGGTTCAGCGTTGCCGCAGCCTGCGTGTAAGCTTGTAACATTTTATGTGGATCAGGAAGCCGAGCTTTTTCTGTAAAAGCTAACTCGTTGATGATATCGCCTCTGTAACTGGGAAGCTCGACGCCGTTGACCACCTCTGTGGGGGCTGAGCGAGGTTTGGCAAACTGGCCTGCCATGCGACCAAGTTTGACGACTGGTACTTTGGCGCCATAGGTCAACACCATGGCCATTTGAAGCATCACTTTAAACGTATCCCGGATACCATCAGCGCCAAACTGTTCAAAGCTTTCCGCACAATCGCCACCTTGAAGAAGAAACGCCTCGCCCTGACTAGCAGCAGCCAATTTAGCTTTCAGTTGCCGGGCCTCACCTGCAAAAACCAGTGGGGGAAAATTGCCAAGTTTTTGTTCGACAACCCTGAGCGATTCTTGGTCAGTATAGTCGGGCATTTGGACTCGTGGCAATTTCCGCCATTCAGTTTTGTGCCATTTAGTCATTGTGCTATCTCCAAGACCTTTTTCTTATTTATTTTATCATATATTCCATTCGGAATTAAAGAACCATAGCCTAATTTCACTACCCCTACTTGACTAGAGAAAATAGTTTTGCGCTACTGCCTTGCAAGAGGTGTGCTCACAGTAGTAGTGGGCGCAAAACAGTTATTCTAACGAGATCCAACATAATGGTTAAACCGCAGAAATTTATCAACATAGCAGAGCCACGCGACGGTCCTCGACGCTTCGCTTTCGTACTCGTTGACAGCTTTTCTCTTCTGTCATTTGCTTCGGCATTAGATGCTTTGCGCATTGCAAATAGAATGGCTGAATATCCTCTCTACAGTTGGATGTTGCTTGGTGAGTCAGGCAATAATGTTATGTGCTCTGCTGGGACTTCGTTTAGGGTCGATTATGATCTGCTTGAATTGAAACGCGATGATACCATTTTCCTGTGCGGTGGAATTGATATCCAAAAAAATACGTCAAAGCGGCTTTTGAATTGGCTTCGACGTGAAGCTCGAAAAGGTCTTGTTGTAGCCGGGCTTTGTACAGCAGCTTACTCTATGGCGAAGGCTGGCATATTGGATGGAAAGAAGGCGACAATCCATTGGGAAAACCAAGATAGCTTTGCCGAAGAATTCACAAACATTGAATTGACTAAATCTGTTTTCATCATAGACGGTGCGCGCATGACTACTGCGGGCGGTACATCGTCCATCGATCTAATTCTTAAAATTATTGCCGATGATCATGGCGAGGAACTGGCCAATGCTGTGGCTGATCAGATGATTTATAATACTATTCGTACTGATCAAGATACGCAGCGTCTTTCCGTACCAACACGTATAGGAGTGCGTCATCCAAAGCTTAGTATGGTGATTAAGATGATGGAAAACAATATTGAGGAACCGATCAGTCCATCCTTGCTGGCTAAAGATGTGCGCATGTCAACGCGACAGCTTGAGAGGCTCTTTCGCCGTTATCTCAATCGCAGTCCAAAGCGTTATTATATGGAACTGCGCCTCCAAAAAGCCCGCAACCTTCTTATGCAAACAGATATGAGCGTAATCAACGTGGCTCTTGCCTGTGGATTTGCTTCGCCGTCGCATTTTTCTAAATGTTATCGGTCGCACTACAATAAAACGCCCTACAGAGAGCGCGGTAGCCACACCAGTTTGGTAGACGCCGAGCCAAGTTAATAAAATCGTTACTTATATCTTGTGAGTTGGATATTTGAAATTAGTTTGAGATATATTTTCAAATATGGTTAGCGTTGCATCTGCTTGTTAAAAACGCTAAACCGCCCCAACGCAAAAGCTTTGAACGAACTGGGGGGCTCGGGAACGTGAAAATTAACAGCGGTCCAATTCTAGATGTCCGCAATCTTGGAAAAACATATGGTGGCGTTCGCGCCGTAAATGACGTTAGTTTTCAGGTTAATAAAGGTGAAATAGTTGGTATCATTGGACCTAACGGTGCTGGAAAAACTACCACATTCAATGTTATAGCTGGCGCAGAAAAGCCAAGTGGTGGAGAGGTATTTTTAGAAGGCGCCAATGTGACGGCCCGTTCCACCGAGCAGCTTTATCACTTGGGATTAGCACGCACTTTCCAACTTAGTCATGAATATCCCAAAATGACAGCCTTGGAAAATTTAATGGTCGCCTCAAAATCTCAGCATGGTGAAAACATTTTTATGAATTGGCTGTATCCTAAACTTGTTAATGAGCGGGAAGCAGACGTTGTTCAAAAAGCCAGCGAAACGCTTGAGTTCTTAGGTCTAAAGCATGTTGTGCACGAATTGGCTGGTAACCTTTCTGGGGGACAGAAAAAGCTTCTCGAGCTTGGCCGCACCATGATGGCAGATGCAAAGCTGATTTTGTTGGATGAGCCTGGAGCGGGTGTCAACCCGACTCTGATGCAGAAAATTGGCGATATGATAACTGATCTTAACGAAAATCGTGGTTACACATTTTGCCTTATTGAGCATGATATGCAGTTGATTGAACGTCTCTGTCACAGAATTATAGTCCTAGTAGAGGGGCGCATCCTTCTCGAAGGCAGCATGGACGATGTTCGTAATAATTCTCAGGTCGTGGATGCCTATTTCGGGAGTTCCGACGCGTGAGCAGTTTGCCAACATTAGAAATTAATGATCTTTTCGCAGGATACGGTGAGACTGAGATACTTAAAAGTATTAATATCAGTGTTGAGCCGGCCCAGACCGTTGCTATAATTGGCCCAAATGGTGCAGGAAAATCGACTGTTATCAAGTCAGTATTGGGCCTTGTAAATGTTAGAGGCGGTAAAATAAATCTGAATGGTCAAGACATTATCGGGATTGCTCCTGACGAAGCCATTCGCCAAGGGATCAGCTACGTTCCTCAGACCCATAATGTTTTCCCCAACCTATCGGTTTTAGAAAACTTAGAAATGGGTGCTTGGACACGCAAAACTGGAATCAAAGAACGCATTGACGAAATGTTTACACTTTTCCCGGATCTGCAAGTCAAGAAAAGCAAGATTGCGGGATCTCTTTCTGGTGGGCAACGTCAGATGGTTGCTATGGCCAAAGCGTTGATGGTTGATTCAAAGATTATGCTGTTAGACGAACCCACAGCTGGCTTGTCCCCCAAATATCAGAGCGAGATTTTTCAGACCATTAAAAAGATCAATGGAAGCGGGATACCAATCCTTTTGGTCGAACAAAATGCAAAGCAAGCACTGGAAATTGCAGACAAAGGATTTGTTCTCGTCGATGGTGCTAACAAAGTCCAAGGTACAGGTAAAGAATTGTTAGAAGACAGTAACGTGGCAAGAATGTTCCTAGGAAGCAAAGACTGATATGTGGCAGACATTCGGATTTGAGTTTGTAAACTTTTACTTTATCCCGGGCCTTGTGGTGGGATGTATCTACGCGTTGGGTGCGATTGGGATCACGTTAACCTTCGGTATTTTGCGATTTGCCAACTTTGCTCATGGCGAAGTTATGATGATCGGAGCGTATTTTACATGGACAGTAATGACATTGGTTAAGAATGGTTTGGGGTTCCCAATCCATCCCCTAGTTGCAGCAGTTCCGGCCATCGCCCTTGCTATTAGTTTATTTATTTTTGTTGATCGGTACTTTTACAAGCCGTTTCGATCTGCTCCGACCATTCGTGTCGTCATGGCCAGTTTTGGTATGATGCTCGTGATCCGCAGTTTTGTGCAGTCAGTTTGGGGTCCAAACCAGTTAACCTTTGTACCCGGTATTGCGCGACCAAACGAGACCGTAAAATCATTTACCAATTCCTTTGATATGATGATCTTGATGCCAAATAAGCACTTTTGGATCATTGCAGGTACATTCGTGATTATGTTGGCTTTGAGTTGGTTGTTGACCAAAACCAAGATTGGCAAAGGTATGCGAGCAGTTTCGGACAGTCCTGAACTTGCAAAAGTATCTGGTATTGATGTCGAGATAATCATACGTGCGACATGGATTGTCGGTGGGTTTTGTGCTGTGGCGGCTGGTGTATTTCTGGTAATGGATTTGCAGATGCTAGAAACAACAATGGGCTTTCGCATGCTGTTGCCAATGTTTGCAGCAGCAATTCTTGGCGGCATTGGCCGCCCCTTTGGTGCGGTTGTTGGAGGATTGGTGATTGGTCTCGCCGAAGAGCTTTCGGTTTATCCGTGGCTTGGAAATGGCCCATTGCTTAGTCCGGGCTACAAAACTGGTGTTGCCTTTGCGATCATGATTGTCATGCTGGTTCTACGTCCAAGCGGGCTATTTAAGGGGCGGTTGTTTTAATGGATATATTAATCGGATACTCGCTTTACGGCATCTCACTTTTGACGGTGGGGGGTATTTACGCCATATTGGCCTTAGGTTTAAATATTCAATGGGGATATGCAGGACTGTTTAACGCTGGTATCGCCGGATTTGCGGCAGTCGGTGCGTATACCTTTGCGCTTCTCAGTACAGCGCCTAATCCCTATCACTACGGCGGCTTGGGTCTGCCTCTTCCGTTTGCAATCCTCTCGGCAATGGTGCTTTCAGGATGTATCGCGTTTTTGATTGGCCTTGTCTGCATAAGACTGCGTTCAGATTATTTGGCGATTGCGACAATCGGTATTGCTGAGATTATCAAGCTTTTCCTCAAGAATGAAAACGATCTTACAAATGGCCCACGCGGAATAAACAAAATTCCTCGTCCTTGGGAGCATCTAAGCGAAGAGCGTTTTTATACAAGCGCACCTATGTCCTGGATTAGTGATTCTGCTGGATGGGACAGCTTTTTTGATCAACTTCCAAATTGGTGGTGGCAACCTTTCTTCTGTGGAACTATCCTAGTTTTAGTTTACATAATTTATCGACTGTTAGAGACAGCGCAGCGCTCCCCGTGGGGGCGTATGATGACAGCGATCCGCGAAAACGAGGGCGCAGCGCATGCTGCGGGCAAGCATGTCACAAGGCGACGCATAGAGGCCTTTGTTATCGGTGCAATGGTAATGGGCCTTGCTGGTGCGATGCTATCCCAACACCTCAAACTAATTGATCCAACTAATACGTTTGATCCATCCAAAATGACGTTTCTTGTTTGGGTAATGCTAGTTGCTGGTGGATCTGGAAATAACAAAGGGGCAATTTTTGGCGCTTTTTTAGTATGGGTAATCTGGTCTGCGAGCGAAATCTTTATAAACTCCGGATTACACCTTTTTGGTGAGCTGGTGTCCAACATGGATATAAGTTTGTTAAAAACACGAGCAGGATACTTACGTATGGTCGTAATTGGACTATTGCTGCAATACATACTACAGAAGTATCCTGATGGAATAATACCTGAATCAAGACCGACCTCTAAAGGTAATTAGAATTTAAACTGGGAGAAGAAGAATGAAAACTCAAATAGCTGCAGGCTTGGCACTTTGTCTTATGGCATCTGCTGTACAAGCAGACGTGACAATAGGAAACCCTATGGCACAGACAGGTCCAATCCCGGATCTTGTTGCACCAATGGTTCAAGCGGTTGATTTAGCCGTTGATCATGTTAACTCACAAGGAGGAATGTTTGCTGGTGGTGAAAGATTGAATATTGCTCGTGCCGATACTGGTTGCGATCCAGTTGCTGGGGTTGATGCGGTAACCAAATTGATCAACGTTAGCATGGTTACTGGTATTGTTGGCCCAGTCTGTTCTGGTGCCACAATTGCGCAGGCTGAGTCAGTCTCCATCCCTGCCGGCGTTGTAACGCTCTCTGTGTCTGCATCATCACCGATGATCACAAACATGGAAACTGGAACAGACCTCGTATTCCGTACAGCTGCTTCCGACGCATATCAGGGCGTGGCACTTGCAGAACTGGCACTTGCAAAGGGTATAAAGGATATCGCAGTTTCGTATGCAAACGATGACTATAACGCGGCAATCGCCGGCGTCTTTGCTGAAGCATATGCTAAAATGGGCGGAACGATCACTGCAAACCAAGCACATGAGCCGAACAAAGCATCCTACCGCTCAGAGGTAGCTACTCTTGGATCTGGCAGTGACAATCTTGCTCTATTTGCTTATTATGGTTCAAGCGGTATAACCATCATGCGTAACGCTCTTGAAACTGATGCATTCTCTACATTTATCGGAGCAGACGGCATGCTAGCTCAGGAAGTAATTGATCAAATTGGTGCTGAGAATCTTGACAAAGCAACGTTTACAACGTCGACATCGGATCAGACAGCTTCTGGCTTTAACGCTTGGAAAACGTTAGCTGACGCTGCTGGCATTCCTGCCGCTGGTCCTTTTGTTCCAAATTCATATGACGCAGCATTCCTGATGGCACTTGCAATCGAAAAAGCTGGTTCTGCAGACCGTAGCCTGATTGCCGGTGCTCTTCGTGCTGTTGCAAACGCCCCAGGTGAAACAATCCTGCCAGGTGAATTTGCTAAGGCCAAAGGTATCTTAGCGGCTGGTGGCGACATCCATTATTCGGGTGCTGCTGGACCACAAGACTTTGATGCAAACGGCGACGTCGCTGGTTACTTCTCTGCAAACGTAGTGAAAAATGGCGTCTGGGAAGGCAAAATTATCAAGTAAACTGATAATACTTTGAGTTATTTGGCCTGCTCTTTTGGAGTGGGCCTTTTTTATTTATTTAGATTTTGACCAAACTTCATTCATTCATTCATTCATTCATTCATTTGTTTGATATGATATGCACATCCAATCCCTCAAGCCCCACTTGTAGGACAATCTTAATGCCTAAGCTGGTATCGAATGGGTAAAGCTGCCGTGCCATGTAACATAAAGGCATGTAAGTACGGTTCATTTATGTGTTGGCGTGCAAGTTTTTGGTATACTCATTTCGATAAGAAAATTTGCCATAAAGAACACACCAAATGATTGCTTACGTCACCGTTGGCGCCGATGGCATTGCTCGCGCAAAACGCTTTTACTCAGTACTCCTGCCAGCCCTTGATTTTGGGCTACAAGAGGAAAATAATGGAGACCTTAGTTACGTATTACCCATACAACCGGGCCAGTTTACCATTCTGCCAGATTTTTAGGTTAAATCACCCTTCGATGGATTTTCCGCAGCACCTGGGAACCGGACTATGATCCCATTTGAGGTGTGCAGGAAAAATGAGGTTCGTGACAGTCACTCTGCCACACTTGACGCAGGCTTTATTAACGAGGCACAACCGGGCTTTCGCGCGCCGTATGGAGTTCACTTTTATGTTGGCTACCTTCGTCACCCTCAAGGTAACAAAATCGCATTGGTCTCAAGCGATCCAAGCGAACCTGGATGCGACGGATAAAACGGAGTTTTCTGGCACAAAGGTAACTTTCCAAACTGTCCCTATAAAGAGCTATCTGCGCATTAAAAGCCCCCCTTAATCAGCGGAACTTTTATAATATTTGGATCCTGAAAAGTTTATTCAGCCCATACAATCTTAGCCTTGTGCAGCTTTTGCAACCTCGGCAGCAAAATCGTCTTCTTTTTTCTCGATGCCTTCACCGACTTCATAGCGCACAAATCCTGTGATTTCGACACCCGCCTCTTTAGCTGCCTGTGCAACGGTCAGTTCTGGATTGATAACAAAGGCCTGACCAAGAAGTGTTACTTCGCCCAAGAATTTTTTCATTCGGCCAACGATCATCTTCTCAATCACTACCTCTGGTTTGCCAGATTCTCTGGCCTGCTCTGTTAGAACGCTTTTCTCACGCTCTACCAAAGCTGGATCAAGGTCATCCTCGCCAAGCGACTGTGGGTGAGCGGCTGCGATATGCATTGCAACTTGGCGACCAAACGCATCATTTTCAACACTCATAGCAACAAGAACACCTATCTTGCCCATGTCAGTTGCCGCTGCATTGTGCACATACGATTGTACACTTGCACCGCTTATTTTGCCCATCCGTCTCAGTGACATATTCTCACCGATTGTCGCAATCTTTGAAGTGAGGGTATCACTCACGGATTGTCCATCAACCTCGGTCGCTGCAAGAGCCTCAACACTATTGACCGATAACGCTGCGTTCGCAAATGAGGCAACCATTTTCTGAAAGTCGTCATTCTTTGCGACAAAGTCAGTTTCAGAGTTCACTTCCACTGCTACGCCACTGCTGCCATCAACAGATACTGCCACAAGACCTTCTGCTGCTATGCGACCAGACTTTTTCGCCGCTTTGGATAGGCCTTTTGTTCTCAGCCAATCAACCGCCGCGTCAAATTCGCCTTCTGTTTCAATTAACGCCTTTTTTGCGTCCATCATACCTGCGCCAGTCGCTTCGCGCAGTTCTTTTACCATAGATGCTGTAATTGCCATGCCAGCTCTCCTCATTGCTTGAGTTATAAAATTTGGCTTATAAACATATCAGATGCCGATGCCGAAACATGCTATCACATTATCGGCATCGATAATTAAGGCGTTTGCCTAGTCTTTTATCTCTGTTTCCGCAACAGCTTCTACTGGCGCTTCAGCTGCTGGAGCCTCAACTGCGGCTGGAGCTTCAACACCAGCTTGCTCTTCGAGAATCTCTTCTTCCGGAGCTTCTTCCATTGCGCCCAGATCAACGCCAGCGGCCCCAAGTTGTGCCGACATGCCGTCGAGAGCTGCACGGCTTGCAAGATCGCAATACAACAAAATTGCACGTGCTGCATCGTCATTTCCAGGGATGACATAGTCGATCCCATCTGGTGAACAGTTACTGTCCACGATCCCAATAACAGGGATTCCAAGCTTATTGGCTTCTGCAATAGCAAGTGCTTCTTTTTTAACGTCGACGACGAAAAGCAGATCAGGCACACCACCCATTTCGCGAATCCCACCTAAGGACGCTTGTAATTTTGACAGCTCACGTTCCATGCCAAGACGTTCTTTCTTGGTCAGACCATCAACGCCAGTGCTCAGTTTCTCTTCATACATTGTCAGACGATTGATCGATTTTGAAACAGTTTGCCAATTGGTCAACGTTCCACCTAGCCATCTGTGATTCATATAATATTGCGCGCATTTCTCCGCAGCTTCTGCGACAGGCGCTGCAGCTTGGCGCTTAGTGCCGACGAACAGAATACGGCCACCTTTTGCGACAGTGTCACGAATAGTATTCAGCGCTGCGTCTAACATAGGAACTGTTTGTGTCAAATCGAGAATGTGAATGCCATTGCGGGCACCGAAAATAAACTCACCCATACGGGGGTTCCAACGCTGTGTTTGGTGGCCAAAATGAACGCCTGCTTCTAAAAGCTGACGCAAAGTGAACTCTGGTAGAGCCATGTCTTTTTCCTTTCCGGTTTTTATCCTGGGCAAGACTGCGAAAGCTTACGCTTCAACCGGTGGACCTTAGGGATTTATCCCCCAAGCGCCCAATCTCGCCTGTGAATTTATGAAGTTCTAATAAGTCAGCTTTAACAAAGACGCAAGCTGCAAATACTCAAATAATTAGGTTCAGCTCAACAAGATACGTTCGAACACCCACCAAGATCCGATCACCGCAATAATACAGGATGCAGGGATGGTTATGAGCGACCGATAATAGGGTTTTTTGCCAAAAGTTAAGCCAATAATGAAATAGGAAATGGCAATCACGCTAAGCTGTCCAAGT
>JAQWKM010000031.1 GCA_029247845.1 Paracoccaceae bacterium
GCCGATCAGGCATAATAATATGTGCACCACTTGTATAAATTGACATTGAGCTTTCTTAAAATAATTTAATTTTCGCAACGGATCTCATCTAGGTCAGAAAATATAATCTAGTTCAGACAAAATCGTTTTTTACACTCAAAGGTTGCCACAGCCCGACTTAGTTTACAAGTATACTGCAACCAGATTTAGGGTTTCTTAAATGGATTTTAAGGCGGTGTCTGCTAAAGACTTTGAGAAATAATTAAGTGGGATTGGGATGAGTATTTTAGTGCGTGACATCCACATGCATACTAAATTTCTGCAAAATATTTTTGAAATGAGCGTCCATCAGTTATCTAGTGATTTCGCAATCATGGTCTATGGAGATGATATTTTTCAACTACATTTAGATACGACGTATGCTAAACATCCTTTGCTTGGTCTCCTGCCCGAAAATCCACCAAGGGGAGCAGTAATAGAAATTCGGCTTTGTCAATCCGAGCCTGATGAGTGCCACTTATGGGCTTTAGATCACAACGCAACGATCCATCATGCACCGCAAGATAAACCGTATGGTCTGCGCGACTGCGCAATCTTATATCATCTGGGTATGTTCAGGTTCCATCTCGGCCTCTAGAAGTTTGAAGATGAAAATGCACTCTTGTTTCTGCCAGCACATTGAGTAGATTTATTTCTTAAATGAAGAGCTTTTGAAGCTATTATATTTAAAAGGAGAATATTTTGGCGGAGCCATCTGCAAAATCAAATTTAAATTTCTGGAAAGAGCGTATCGATCTTGCTGCATCTTTTCGTTGGGCAGAACGGTTTAATTTTCATGAAGGTGTGGCCAACCACTTTTCCCTAGCTATTAATGATAGCGGTTCCAAATTCTTGATAAACCCCAATCAAAGTCATTTTGCCCGAATTAAGGCCAGTGACCTTATTGAAATAGATGCAAACAATCCTGAAACACTCTCTGGGCCAAACGCACCTGACGCGACGGCATGGGGATTGCATGGATCCATCCATCGACATTGTCCCCATGCAAAATGCGCAATGCATGTACATTCGATCCACGCAACAATTTTGGCATCACTCAAAGACAGCCGGTTGCCCCCGATTGATCAAAACTGTGCAGCTTTTTTCAACCGCTACATTATTGACGACGATTATGGTGGCCTAGCATTTGAGGAGGAAGGCGAAAGGTGCGCCGCATTACTGCGCGACCCCAAAAAGCAAGTTATGATCATGGGCAACCACGGCATCTTGATTATAGGACGGACCGTCAGCGATACATTTAATCGACTTTACTATTTTGAGAGAGCGGCTGAAACTTATATCAGAGCACTTCAAACAGGTCAGCCGCTAAGAGTAATACCTGATGACATCGCCGAAAAGACCGCTCTGGAATTAGAAAGCTATCCCCAGCAAGATGATCGTCATTTCGAACAGCTCAAAGCAATCCTTGATGACGACGGTTCAAACTACAAAGATTGAAGCCTATTTTTTTTGTCAAATTTCTCCCAGCCGTGGCCTTCAAAGGCATCAACACCCAGTTGAGACATAACGTGCGGGAAATCGACCATAACATAATTATCTTCAATCTTGCCATCCACGACTTTCCAAAAATCCATATAACGAATTTCAATCTTGTTTCCAGTTGGCTTGATGCCCATAAATTCTCCGGAATGGATGGCTTCTTGTTTGCCAAATGCCGCTGCCCATTCGCCCATATATAAACGGGCTTCATCGATACAAACCTTATCTGAGAACGCTGCTTGAAACGGCTTTTGCCAATTGTCCTGAAATTCCTGTAGTCCATTTTTCGTGCCACAGCCCTGATTTCCCATCCAGCGGAAGCTTTGTGAAAAGAACTCACCGATGTCTGAGATTCTATGATCGTTCAGACCATCAACCATATTCTCAATAACTTTGCGCGTGTCGTCAGTTTTACTAAGGTCTGTGTCGCGGGTTAGCGTCGCTTGTTCTGGGCGTGCTCCTGCCATAGTAGTTCCTTTTTTATATTGCGGATAAAATCCTGGCTTTTTTCAACCAACTTTAAATCACCACTTTTTTATGCTTAGACCCATGCACTTGGATAGATCAAAACCTAATTCTGATGTATAGACAGACAACAATTGATAAGATATCTCTACATTTTGAAAAAGAAAGGCAAGAGGATGGCAATTTTTAAGGAGATAAAATTATTTTCAGTTCAATAGCGACGATCGTCATGTTGCAATTTCATAAGACATAAATTTGATTGCTATCAATTCAGAAATTCAGACCAACGATTTCCTTGTCATTCGCATCAGCCCATGTCACCTTTAATTGTGAAAAATATAGAACGCCTATGAAAAACAAATCTATAAATCCCTCTTTTAAAGTTGTTGGTGATTATAATCTTCAACGGAATGAAGGTGTGCCTCTCGATCTAGATTGGGTGATGTCTTCCCAAGCTAACACATCTGCAATAGAACGACGGGCTTCAACGTTTTCGGCTCGCCGTTCGGTTAAAAAGAATTATCAGGCCGCTTGGCTTCTGCGTGCCATAAGGTGCATTGACCTAACAACTTTGGCTGGAGATGACACTGTGGGTCGAGTTCATCGTTTGTGCGACAAGGCGGCAAACCCTGTTCGCAAATCTATTCTAGAAAGCCTTGCAGTTTCAGAGATCAACGTTGGTGCAGTCTGCGTTTATCATGACATGATAGAAACTGCAGTGAAACGTCTTGAAGGAATCGGTATACCCGTTGCTGCAGTTTCAACTGGTTTTCCAGCCGGTCTTTCACCAATGCGCCTTAGAGTGGCCGAAATTGAAGACAGTGTTCAGGCCGGCGCTGATGAGATCGATATTGTGATTTCCCGCAGAAATGTTCTGACGCAAAACTGGACGGCCCTATACGAAGAAATACGCAGCTTTCGCCAAGCCTGCGGCGATGCCCATATGAAAACAATCCTTGCTACAGGCGAACTCGGCAGCTTGCGCAATATCGCTCGGACCTCGTTGGTTTGTATGATGGCGGGGGCGGATTTCATTAAGACCTCAACGGGGAAGGAAAGTGTTAACGCTACACTTCCTGTTTCATTGGTTATGGTCAGGGCGATCCGCGATTATCACGATCAAACAGGATATAAAGTTGGCTACAAACCCGCAGGTGGGATTTCCAAAGCCAAAGGCTCTTTGACATATCTTTCACTTATCAAAGAAGAGCTGGGCAATGAATGGTTGAGCCCAGACTTATTCCGCTTTGGCGCATCTTCGCTATTGAGCGATATTGAACGCCAGCTCGAGCACTTCGTGACAGGTGCCTATTCCGCAACGCACCGCCATCCGATGGCCTGATCCCACTACGGAGACAAAAAGATGAATGTAAATCAGATCCTTCAGACTATGGATTATGGCACTGCGCCAGAGGCTTCAGATAAAGCAACGGAATGGTTAGCGTCACACAAGGGGAAATTCGGCCATTATATAAATGGGAATTTCACCAAGCATGAGAATTTGTTCCTAACACATAATCCAGCAACTTTGCAGCCTCTGGCCCAAATAAGCCAAGCAAGCTCGAAATCGGTGAAGGCCGCCATCAAAGCGGCGCGTCTGGTACAGCCGAAATGGGAAAAACTTGGCGGTCATGGGCGCGCAAAAATATTATATGCATTGGCGCGCTATATGCAAAAACATAGTCGCCTTTTTGCAACTCTGGAAACGCTTGATAACGGCAAACCGATCCGAGAAAGCCGTGACATTGATATTCCATTGGTTCAACGTCACTTTTACTATCATGCAGGCATGGCCCAACTTATGGCCAGTGAGATGCCAGATGCACAGGCTGTTGGGGTTTGTGGTCAGATCATTCCCTGGAACTTTCCACTATTAATGCTGTCTTGGAAAATTGCGCCAGCACTTGCCATGGGGAATACAGTTGTTTTGAAGCCTGCTGAATATACCTCGTTAACAGCTTTGCTATTTGCAGAGGCCTGTCAGCAGGTTGGCGTACCGGATGGCGTGGTTAATATTGTAACTGGTGACGGTGGCGTAGGTGAAATGATTGTCTCTGACCCCGATATAGACAAGATCGCATTTACCGGGTCAACAGATGTTGGGCGCAAAATTCGACAATCAACAGCTGGATCAAGAAAATCACTAACACTTGAGCTAGGTGGGAAATCACCCTTCATCGTTTTTGACGATGCAGACCTTGATAGCGCTGTTGAGGGTCTCGTAGATGCAATCTGGTTTAATCAGGGACAAGTTTGCTGTGCTGGATCACGACTTTTGGTACAAGAGGGCGTCGCAGAGCGTTTGTATAATAAGATCAAGCGTCGCATGAAAACTCTACGCCTTGGCGATCCAATGGATAAATCTATCGATTTGGGCGCGATTGTAGATCCAAAGCAATTAGACCGTATATCAAAACTTGTTACAGAAAACTCCAAGGGAGACCTATTTCAAGTCAAAGAAAATATGCCTGAAACAGGCTGTTTTTATCCCCCTACGCTGATCACAGGCCTTTCAAGTTCGGATAGCTTGATGCAAGAAGAAATATTTGGGCCCGTCCTCGCAGCGACAACATTTAGAACCCCAGACGAGGCGACAAAGCTAGCAAATGACACACGATATGGTCTGGCCGCATCGATCTGGAGCGAAAATGTTAATCTATGTCTTGGACTTGCTCCAAAACTGAAAGCTGGCGTTATCTGGATAAATGGAACCAACATGTTTGACGCAAGCGCTGGCTTTGGCGGCATGCGTGAAAGTGGTTTTGGACGCGAAGGTGGTTGGGAGGGTTTACAGGCCTATACCAAGCCGACCCAAAATCGAGAAAGGCTAGATCCTATCTTGCCCAAAATAGGCTCTAATACGGCACAATGTGAAATAGATCGCACCGCCAAACTATATATCGGCGGCAAACAAAGCCGACCAGACAGTGGGTACTCTAGGCCTGTTTTTGACGCAAATGGCATTTTTTGTGGCGACGCTCCAATGGCAAGCCGTAAAGATATTCGCAATGCCGTCGAAGCCGCCGAAAACGCCGCTGCCTGGTCAGCTTCAAACGGACATATCCGAGCGCAGATTTTGTATTACATAGCAGAAAACCTATCTGCTCGCGCCAATGAATTCGCCAGCCGAATTAACAATCTGACAGGTGGAAAAACGGGATCACAGGAAGTAAATGCAAGCATAGATCGGCTTTTTACCTATGCAGCTTGGGCTGATAAATTTGATGGGGCCGTGAGAAATGTACCGATTGAAGGCCTTGCTCTTAAACTTAATGAGCCTGTTGGTAAAATTGGCGCTCTGTGCCCTGATGATTTTCCATTGCTTGGCATTGTCACTATAATGGCAGCTGGATTAGCGATGGGGAATCGCATGATCTTGATTAGCTCCGAGCCATACCCCCTTGTTGCAACAGATCTTTATCAAATTCTTGATACGTCTGATGTACCAAAGGGTACAGTGAGCATTTTAACCGGATCACACAAAGATCTATCAGATACGATGGCAAAACATATGGGCTTGGATGCCGTCTGGAGCTTTTCGTCGTCTGATGTATCTCAGATAATCCAAGATGGATCGGCGACAAACCTGAAACGTACCTGGGTCAATTACGGGTTCCAAACGGAATGGTCGGGCACACCAAGCGAAGCCCACAGGTTTTTGGAAGCTTCAACAGAAATTAAAACGGTCTGGATCCCGTTTGGCGAGGGTTAGGCGCGAAGAATTTTAAAAAAGGAAGTACTGTGAAAACCGTCTTGTATAAGGTTATTTTGTTTTTGAAATTTCCGAATAGCCTTTTCGGTATTGGGGCCAATTATGCCATCGGTCCCCTGCGTATTGCATCCCTTAACCGTTAATAATCTCTGCAGCTCGGATATTTCCGAACGCATCAGTGGTTTTTCGTGTTCCGGCCATTTTAAGTCTGGAACAGACTGCCCATCGATCTGATCACTCAGGAATGCAACGCCCAGTGCATATGCATTCGACCTGTTATATGTCTTTATCACTTCAAAGTTAGGCGTGGTAAGGAATTTTGGACCCAGAACGCCCGCTGGTAAAACGATAGAACCAGATATTTGTTTATCCAAAGTTTTGCAAATTATACCTAGTTTAGCCCATTTAGATACTGTTTTAGTAATACCAGGCGCTGCCAAAGCAAAATCAAAACTCTGAGATATGCTCACATTCTCACCCCAGGAAACGCCACTTAACCAACCATTATTTTTCAAATAAGACGCAGTTGAGGCAAGGGCATCTATGGGATTCTCAGACCAAATGTCCGCAACACCATCTTGATCATAATCAACCGCATGACTTAAATACGATGAAGGCATAAACTGTGTATGTCCCATAGCTCCCGCCCAACTTCCTAAAAAGTCTTCCTGCTTCACAAATTTTAAATGTAATATCGTCAAGGCCGCTATCAGCTCACTTACAAAAAATTTTCGTCGCCGGCCGTCGAACGCCAGTGTTGCCAAAGTAGAGAGAACTTTTCGATTACCTCTGATTTGACCAAAAGAGGTTTCAACGCCCCATATTGCCAAGAGAATAGAGGGTGAAACGCCGTAAGATTTTGCTATAGAATTCAAATCGTAATTTAAAGAGGCAAGAAAATATTGCCCTTTTTTAACCCGCTCATGCGTAGCCACCCGATTAATATAGGTCCAAATAGCCAGATTATGTTCAGTCTGATTATTATCCTTTTGCAAAATTTCAGGGAGGAACTCTATTTTGGAAAAGGCCTGCTTTATGAAGCCTTCAGAAAAAAGGTGCGTTTTTTCAGCTATAAACGTTAAAACCCATTCTTCAAATTCCTGATTGTTTTTCATTTCATTTTCTAGTCTTGGCATTTCGCGTTAACTTGGGCCTGTTACCTTTTGCGTTAAAATAGTTTCTTTTTGATGATCTGTTCATGCTCTGACGAGACTTTAGAAGGGGCTTACCTTCAACTTCGATCAATTCAAAAGTAATTCCGCCTGATTCCTCGATAGTTTCTGTGAGCTTGACAGTTACATTTTTACCAAGAGCGATGACCAAGCCTGTTTCAGATCCTGTAAGCGAATTTTTGTTCTGGTTTAGGTTAAAAAACTCTCGCCCAATAAGCCGCATAGGGATAAGTCCCTCTGCGCCACTTTCATCCAACCGGACGAAAGCACCAAATTTTGCAACTCCACTGATCCGGCCTGCAAATTCATGCCCCTCACGCTCTGAAAGATATACAGAAAGATAGCGGTCTGTTGTGTCTCTTTCAGCAACCATTGAGCGTCGCTCGCTGATTGAAATCATTTGAGCAGTTTCTTCGAGACGCTCTTCATCTAGAGCACTTAGGCCGTCTTTGCCCCAACCATGCGCTTTGACCAAGGCACGGTGCACAATCAAATCCGAGTACCGACGAATTGGGGAGGTAAAATGTGCATAAGATCGAAGTGCTAGCCCAAAATGACCAAAATTTTGTCGACTATAATAGGCTTGGGCCATCGAACGCAGTGTGGACATGTTGATCAGCTCTGCATCGTCTGTTTTTTTTGCCTGCTTTAAAAGCGAATTCAAGTGCGCCGTTTTAAGGACCTGCCCTTTAGTAAGGGTTAGGCCAGCTGATTGTGCGGTTTGGCGCAATGCATCAAGCTTTTCTTTTGATGGTTCTTCATGAACACGATATAAAAAAGGCACATTTTTGTCACTTAAGACCTCGGCTGATGCAACATTGGCAAGAACCATGAACTCTTCAATCAAACGATGTGCATCAAGCCTCTCGCGAAAACGAATTGACGCTATTTTCCCATCTTCACCAATTTCAATCCTTCGTTCTGGTAAATCAAGCGAGAGCGGCTCTCGATTGTCACGTGCGATTTTTAGAGACAAATAAGCGGAATATAGAGGTTTTATGGCCGCTTCTAGAAGATCAGAGGGTATATCAGTTTCACCACCATCATACGCAGCTTGAATGTTTTCATAACTAAGTGAAGCGTGAGATTTCATAATCGCACGATAAAATGTTTGGGATATTTTTTCACCAAACTGGTCAATCTTGATCTTTACAGCAACGCAGTACCGATCAACACCCTCATGGAGGCTGCATAAGTCAGCCGACAACTTTTCAGGTAACATTGGAACAACGCGATCTGTAAAATACGTCGAATTTCCTCTTTTTCGAGCCTCTTTATCAATCGCACCACTTGACGAAACATAATGTGCGACATCTGCGATCGCGACCCAGATAATATGACCACCTTTATTTTTAGGATCTTCATCAGCGTGAGCAAAACAAGCATCATCATGATCACGCGCATCAGCAGGGTCTATCGTAATCAAGAGCATGTCACGTAGATCTAGGCGTTCGCCAACATGGAATTCCCAGTCTTTTTCTGCCTCCAAGATAACTTCAGAAGCAAAGTAGTCTGGGATATTATGTTGATGAATAGCAATCAAAGAAACTGCACGCGGTGCGGTTGGATCACCCAAACGGGATAGTATACGTCCACGCTGAAGTCCAAGACGCGCTTTGGATCCTTTTATTTCTGCTTCGACCAATTCACCGTCTTTGGCCCCATTACAATCAGCAGTCTCAATCACCCACTCTTTGCCCGAACGTTCAATGGGAACAAGTCGCCCACCCTCATCGCTGCGCCGAAAAATTCCTAAAAACCGATCTGGCCCAACCTGGATCCGACGGATCATGCGCGCCTCGTAATCATGGTATTGTCCAATAACGGCTGTTAAGCGCGCAAGTAATTTATCTCCCGGCCCAAGCGCTGCATTATTTTTACCTGTGATCAGCAAAATGACAGGCTCCTCACCCTTTCCAGTCCACTCCAAAGGGCGCGAAAACAAATCACCATCATCAGAAACATTGTGAATTTGAATAGCGCTTACTGGCGCTAAGGTGTCAGAGTTCTTATACGTTTTTTTATGTTTAGATAGTAACCCTTCAGACGCTAACTCCTTTAAAATTCTTTTTAAATCAATTCTTTGTGCGCCCTTTATTCCAAAGGCTTTTGCAATATCACGTTTCGCAGTCAGAGTTGGGTTTTCTGAGATCCAATCAAGAATCCTTGCTTTTTCAGGTATTTTTTCCATGACCATGCCCTAGCATGGAAATTTACTCACGTCATGGTCAATTCGAAAATTGGTATTTATCAGTTATTTTGACTAAAGATCAGCGCCAGTATCAATATCCCTAAGTCGGTCGATGAGGGCAATGCGGCCATTTGGGACAGAGGAAAGGCTGTCCTTAAGAGCGTTTTGCGTAGACCACTGTACTCCTTTAAATAAAACCAGGGGTAGCGCTGAAACCCGCTTGGCACCTACGAGCCAGAAACCACCATCCTGAGCTGGTCCAAACACCCATTCACTTTCATTAAGCATTTTAAAAGCATGTTTTATATGATTTTTTGAAACTGAGGGTATGTCACTTCCGATGATGCAAACTGGCCCGGGTGGTCCACGGCGTAAAAGGTTTGTCATTCTTTGTCCAAGGTCACCCCTACCCTGGGCTTGACGAAAAATATGCGCTGGCCAAACCTTTCTATTTGAGACCGAAATATCTGGTGTGATAGCTAGGCTAAGGATCCACTTTGGATCTTGTAGTCGTTTTATCAATGATTTTGTCTGATGCCGATACCACCAGACGGCAGGAATCATGCCGATATCTTTTCCAAGTCTGGTCTTAACCCGGCCCACACGTGGCTCTTTCACCATTATGACAAGCTGGTTTTGCACGTATTATTCAGCCAAAATAATCCTGTAAAATGCGCCGATAGACCAATTTAAGCTGATGAATTTGTGAAATTTCAACTCGCTCATCGACCGAATGCATTGTTTTTCCAACAAGGCCAAATTCAACAACAGGGCATATGTCCATAATAAATCGAGCATCAGATGTGCCACCCGACGTTGATAATTGAGGCGCTTGACCTGTTACTAAGTGGACAGCCTTAGTAATCAAGGCAGACAAATCGCCAGGAGGAGTGATAAAGCTTTCTCCAGATATTTTGATCTTTAATGAGATATCAACCCCAGTTTGTTTTGAAACGTTCTGAGCCTCTTGTTGTAGCCAATTGCTAAGGCTCTCACCACTATGGGCATCGTTAAAGCGGATATTTATTGTTGCTTTGGTTTGTGCTGGAATAACATTATTTGCCGTATTTGCGGTATCAATAGTCGTGATGGCAAGAGTAGATTGGCCAAAATGTTCAGTTCCGTCGTCCAATTTATGCTGACAAAAGACATCCATCAACTGTACGAGAGCCGGAAGTGGATTTTTTGCTCTATCCGGATAGGCTGAATGGCCTTGAACGCCCGTCGCAGTGACAAACGCAGTCAAAGAACCCCGGCGCCCAATTTTGATCATTTCACCAAAATTGTCTGGGCATGTTGGCTCGCCTACTAGACAATGATCAAGCCGTTCACCTGATTGGCGCATCCAATCAAGGATTGCAGTTGTACCATGGTCCGCATCACCCTCTTCATCACCAGTGATCGCAATAACAACCGATCCGTCGGGCGGCGTGTCATTTACGAATTCAACGGCTGCAGCAACAAAGGCTGCTACGCCAGATTTCATGTCTACCGCCCCACGACCATATAAAAATCCACCTTTAACCTCAGCGCCGAATGGATCAACGGTCCACTTTGTCAAATCCCCAACTGGAACTACGTCTGTATGCCCGTTAAAGCCAAAACTGCGTCCATTTAGGCGATCGCCCCAGCGCGCAAAAAGGTTATCAATCCCTTCGCGTTTTATTCGGGTGCATGTAAACCCCTGTTTAGATAATAGATCTTCTAACAAAGACAATGCACCAGCCTCTTTCGGCGTCACCGATGGGCAGCGAATTAGACTTGCAGTTAGCTCAACAGGGTCAATTTTTGCCATATTAGGTATCTTTCAAGGGTAAAAAAGATGTCACTGCGGAAGAAAGCTCGATTACATCAGAAATGAGAGCATCAGCGCCCGCTTCAATAAGTTCAGTGTTCCCTCCATATCCATAGATTGCACCAACAACTTTCATCCCGTTATTTTTTGCACCTATAACATCATAACTACGATCACCAACCATAAGACTGCTTTCGGCCAAAGCCCCCGTCACACCCAACCCATGTGCCAGAAGAGATGTCTTGTCAGAACGCACGCCATCCAACTCTGATCCAAATTCGTGAGCCATATAGTTTGAAATGCCAAAGTGTGAAGTTATTTTCTGAGCATAACTATAGGGTTTAGATGTGGCAATACAGAGCGTATAATCCAGATCTTTCAAAACTGATAATTGCTCTAAAACACCTTCATAGAGACTGTTTTCAGACCAGCCAACATCTGTGTATCTCTCTCGATAAAGCGCAACAGCGTGATCAAGATTTTCCTTTTTGACACCCAGTTTTTCAAACGTCGGCCAAAGAGGCGGCCCAATCATCCAAGATCCATTGCCTTCAAAAGGTGGAAGATGCATTTTTTCAAGCGCATAAGAAACGCAATTGAGTATCCCGGGGCCTGCATCCGTCAGGGTTCCGTCTAAGTCAAAAAAAACAACAGTCATAGGCGCTGTTCCCCATTATCATAAAGCGGCGTCATTTGGGCAACTATTACTGAATTCTCTTCTAAAGCGCGCTGCATGAGTTCTTTTTCCTCATCGTCTATAGCTGCACCTTCTGCTTCGCGTTCCGAGATAGTTCCATAACCAGTTACATCAAATGGGCTTAAATCAGCCTTTTTAATGATTGCAACTGCCTCACGAACTGCTTCGGCCTCATTTATGCCGCTAGAATAACACATAAGGACCGCACCAGTACTACCCTTCGGAAATCCATCATTTTCGGTTCTGCCAACCTGAACCAGCAAAGTATAAACTTGATGTTGTTCCTTTTGCTTTTTTGCCATGTTTCATCCAATTACAGCCCTTCGTATACAGGAAGGTTGATATAAAGCAAAGAACCACTATCCTGTTCGGCGCAAAACCTGTTGGCTCACGGTTCCAATAAAAGGCGTGAAGAAAACAGGTATACGTCTGTAGCGAAGTAAATTTAGCGATCCTGCGACATACCCCATGGCATTCATCTAAATTTCCTAATCTGTTACATTCTGATAATCTTGAATATAACCCTAAGGGTTTCGTAAAGTTCCTCTAACCGGTTACATGATTTAAGCCAACAAGACAAAACAGGCTTTTGAGACGATATAATGAATTTTAAATTCAGCTGATACATAACCAGCCAAACTAACTATTAGATCAAAGACCAAAGATAGTGAAACTGCGTATGCGTAATAGTGATACAATCACTGATGGTCTAAGTGGGCATTTTCATAAAAAATACAATGGGGATTGCCTGAGCTAGAACATAACCTCTGTCGCAGACGTAACAGATCAGTTTTTACAATACATAACTTTTCAAACTTATTAGAATAGGCATTGATGCGAATTTTGAACTCTTGTGTCCTATATCTGTATGGGTCCACTTTATTCGGAAAACTCTAATATCATGCACAGTTTTCCGTTGGAAAGAGCGGCAAAGGTTGCCGCCTTCTCGCAATTCTTTTGTTAAAGGCTCGTTTAATCACGAAGCAACTCATTAATTCCTGTTTTGCTTCTTGTTTTTGCATCAACCCGCTTTACGATGACTGCACAATAAAGACTGATATTATTTTTCGAAGGCATGCTGCCCGAAACAACAACTGAATATGGAGGCACTTCACCATACATGACCTCTCCACTTTCACGGTCAACAATTTTTGTAGATTGTCCTATATAAACACCCATGCCAAGAACTGCACCTTCACGCACAATGCAGCCTTCGACGACTTCTGAGCGCGCTCCAATAAAACAATTATCTTCAATAATTGTTGGCCCCGCCTGCATTGGTTCAAGAACACCGCCAATGCCAACGCCCCCAGAAAGGTGAACGTTTTTCCCGATCTGTGCACAACTGCCAACCGTTGCCCAAGTATCAACCATCGTCCCTTCGTCAACATACGCCCCAAGATTGACAAAAGACGGCATCAAAACAACACCTGGCGCAATAAAGGCCGATTTGCGCACAATACAATTTGGAACAGCTCGAAAACCAGCTTCACGCCACTGGTTATCACCCCAACCTTTGAACTTACTATCAACTTTATCCCACCAGCCAGAGCCTTGAGGTCCGCCGTCTTGAATTTCCATATCCTTAATGAGAAACCCCAAAAGAACGGCTTTTTTAGCCCATTGATTTATATACCAATCACCATTTTCCCGTTTTTCAGCAACGCGTAATTGTCCACTATCTAATGAATTTAGGGTATCTTCGATCGCTTCGCGAGTCGCTCCAGTCGTCGCTGGACTTATCTGATTGCGAACATCCCAAGCAGATTCTATTGCCTGTTCTAACTGTTTATTAGACATTCTTTAATTCTCCGAATAAAGACGTTATGGCTATATATCTTTTAGAGAGCTTTCGCACAATGCTTCGAAACAACAGTGGGCAGTAAAAAAGCCCCACCCTAAGGTGAAGCCTTATATTAAAATGTATTGCAGATTACGATGCAGATGAAACCGCGCGGCCCGTTAAGACGCGAACCAAATTTGCACGATATTCTTTTGTGCCATGAAGATCCGAAATCATCTCAGATGAATCAACGCTCATGCCCAATATAGCGTCAGCAGAAAAATTCGTGCTCAGCACGCCTTCAGCTTCGCTCCAGCGGAACACGCCATTCTCAGAAGCGCCCGTTACTGCAACCCGAACCCCATCAGCATATTTGGCAACAAATACACCAACAAGAGCAAACCGAGATGCAGGCTGTTCAAACTTTTGGTAATTCGATACCTGCGGTATCGGCATTCGAACGGCCGTAATGATTTCCACGTCTTCCAGGGCGGTTGTAAACATGCCTTGGAAATAATCGTCTGCATCAATCTCACGGTCATTTGTTACAATAGTGGCACCAGTTGCCAAAGCAGCCGCCGGATAACAAGCCGCTGGGTCGTTATTTGCCAACGAGCCGCCGATTGTCCCTCTGTTGCGAACAGCAGGGTCACCTATTCCGCCAGCAAGACCCGTCAGACCTTCAAATGCGCCTGCCAAGGCGACATTAGCGTGCGTAGTCGCGCCTCCTATCGTCACTATATTTCCAGATATGTCGACGCCTTGCATCTCAGAAATACCTGAGAGGCTTACCAACTTTTCTGGACTGGCCAGTCGTTGCTTCATGGTTGGGATCAATGTTTGACCACCACCCAGCGCTTGCGCTTCTTCGGATGCCAGGGCCACCAGGGCGTCAGCGACATTCAAGGGTTTTACGAAATCAAAATTATACATCTTTTTTCCTCAGACTAACTATTGATCGCAGACCAGACCCGCGCAGGCGAGACTGGCATATCGATATGGGTTACGTGAGTATGGCCACCAGAATGTAGCGCATCTACAACAGCATTTACAATTGTAGGCGGCGATCCAATGGCACCAGCCTCACCACACCCTTTAACGCCCAAGGGGTTGTGAGTACATGGCGTGACACATGAGTGATCGACAGTGTAAAACGGTAAATCAGAAGCGCGCGGCATTGCATAATCCATATAGGAAGCGCTTAAAAGTTGTCCATTTTCATCGTAGGTACAATTCTCCAATAAGGCTTGACCAATACCTTGACCAATACCCCCATGAACCTGACCCGTCACAATCATCGGGTTTATTACGTTCCCAAAATCGTCAACAGCGGTAAAGCTTTCAACAGTAACTTGTCCTGTTTCTGGGTCAACCTCAACTTCACATGCATAAGCTCCTGATGGATAAGTGAAATTAGCAGGGTCGTAAAACGCAGTCTCTTCTAGACCTGGCTCCAATTCGTCATGCGGATAATCGTGTGGAACGTAGGCCTTAAAGGCGACTTCGCCAAATGCAACAGACTTATCCGTTCCAGAAACTGAAAACTTTCCATCCTTGAAGTCAATATCACTTTCAGATGCCTCAAGCATGTGAGCTGCAATCTTTGTCGCTTTATTAATTATCTTTTCTGTAGCCCGGACAACCGCTGATCCACAAACTGCCAGGCTCCTAGATCCATAAGAGCCCATTCCAAAAGGTATTTTAGATGTATCACCATGTACAATCTCTATACTATTTTCCTCAACACCCAACATTTCAGAAACCACTTGCGGAAATACTGTTGCATGACCTTGCCCATGGCTGTGAGCACCAACCATTACAGATATATTTCCAGTTGCATTTACACGCACAGTTGCGGCATCGTACAAACCCACTCTAGCACCTAAAATACCGACCAAATTAGAAGGAGCTATGCCACAAGCTTCGATATAACTATTGATCCCTAAGCCACGTAGCTTTCCACCTTTTTCAGACTCAGCTCGCCGAGCCTTAAATCCGCCAAAATCGACGATTTCTTCAAGCTTATCAAAGAGAGCATCATAGTTACCTGCATCATACTCAAGCCCTGCAGCCGAGGCATACGGAAATTGATCTGGTTTGATGAAGTTCTTTCGCCGTAACTCGATTGGGTCCAAAGCAAGCTCCCGTGCACATTTGTCAATTACTCTTTCAAGTGAATAGGTGGCTTCCGGCCGGCCAGCTCCACGGTAAGCATCAACCGGAGCAGTATTAGTGAAAACTGCTTTAACATTCACATACACATTGGGGACTGTATAATTTCCAGCCATCAATGTCCCATGGAGAAATGTAGGCGTAACAGTCGAAAAGTTAGACAAATAAGCGCCTACATTTGCCATTGTGTCAGTGCGAAATGCGATGAATGTTCCGTCTTTTTCGCATGCAAGTTCAATTTTGGTAACATGGTCGCGGCCATGTGCATCTGTAAGAAAGCTCTCTGAACGAGATGCGGTCCATTTGACAGGGCGACAAAGTTTTTTGGCCGCAGCTAGAACCAACGCCTCTTCACCATAATGGTAAATTTTTGAACCAAACCCACCACCAACATCCGGCGAAACAACGCGCAGCTTATTTTCAGGAATACCTAAGACAAACGCACAGATAAGCAAGCGCGTCAAATGCGGGTTTTGTGACGTGGTATAGAGAGTATAATCACCCGTACCCGGATCATAATCGGCAGTAGAGGCACGCGACTCCATCGCATTTGGAACAAGTCTGTTGTTCACCAGAGAAAGAGTCGTGACATGGGGAGCAGACCTGATTGCTGCATCCGTAGCCGCCCGGTTATCCTCGATCCAACCCCAATCAAAACATTGGTTCGTCTCGATTTCATCATGCACAAAGCTACCGCTGGCCAAAGCGGTTGCCATATCTACAATAGCTGGAAGCTCGGTGATGTCTGCGTTGATCGCATCAACCGCATTCTGTGCCTGTGCAGCTGTTTCAGCAATCACGGCCGCGTATGCGTCACCAACATGACGCACTTTGCCATGCGCCAAAACTGGGCGCTTTGGTTCTTTCATTGGTTCGCCATCGCGGCTATTAATTAACCAACCTGCAGGATTACCGCCAACATCTGCAAAATCTTCACCGGTAAAAACAGCCAAAACACCTGCCATATTTTCAGCTGCTGATGTGTCAATGCTATTAATTTTTCCATGTGCGACATCGCTGCGCACAAAAGCTGCGTACGACTGTCCAGTAAGGTTAATGTCGTCTGTATATTTTCCATTCCCTGTCAAAAACCGAATATCTTCTCGTCTCTTAGGGCTTGTTCCGATACCACTATCTTTAGGCATAATAATCTCTCCTTGCATTTAAGCTGGGTTATCTTTCACTCTGCCGCAATCGCAGAAACGTCTTGACCAGATGCTGCCATAATTGCTTTTATGATGTTGTGATAACCAGTACATCGGCAGATATTCCCATCTAGATGATGTCGAACCTCAGCTTCAGTTGGAGTTGGGTTGTTTTTTAATAAATCTGCTGCTGCCATCACCATACCGGGGGTACAAAACCCACACTGTAAACCGTGATGGTCCTGAAACGCTTGCTGGATTTTATTCAAAGATCCATCCGCATTTGCCTGACCTTCAATTGTATCAACCAAAGCACCATCTGCGTCTGCCGCAAACATAGTGCAAGACTTAACTATTATGCCATTAACGTGAATAGCGCAGGCTCCACATTGACTAGTATCACAGCCCACATGGGTCCCCGTCAAATGCAAATCATTCCTGAGAAATTCGACGAGCAAAGTACGCCCCTCAACATCCCCCGAGACAGGCTTGCCATTTATTGTCATACTTATATTTTGCATCTTTTACTCCCGTTGTGTTATTTTTTCTGGGCTAGACTTGAAAGCTACCCTCTCTTTATCGCCTAACTCTTTTTCCTCTTTAATATCTTTGGATACATTGTGATCAGGGTCCCCACCAGTCGCTTTCAGTTTTTCAAGAGATGGCTGGCCATTTTTTTAGCTTCAACAATTAAACGGTTACTGCAGTAGGTGGGCCTCCCATCAACCGCCAAGTTATGAACGGTGGCGTGACTATCTCATTTAAACGCGCCGGCGCCTTTGCAATGGTACATTCTGCAGTCATACCTCTGGCTACATACCTTTTGTTGAGCTCTTGTTCTTCAACTATGCCAAAAGGGATGGCTTCGTCTTTGAGGCTGGCCTTGAGCCTCTCGTTTGATGATCCAAGGCTCAACTCTTTAAGTACAACTCCAGAAATCAGGGAATTCCATAGTGGAGTCACATCATAAAAAATCTTTTTAAAGCCAAAAAGGTTCATAGATTGCTATCCTTGCTGTCTAGAACTGTGAAGCGCCGCCTTTTAGAGTGAACGCTTATGTATTTATACTTCGTAAGGTTAGGTCTTTTTTTTATTGCTTGGCAAGTATTTTCACTTTGCAATGTTGTGGAGTGGAGGTTAACTTTGTAAAAATTCAGTTGGCGTCCAAGCTCGTCATATTACTTTAACCGCTTAAAGATAGTTTTAATTTAAAATTTTTCGATGGTTTTAAACAAGTATGAGGTATTCTGTAACCTATATTACAGAAACGGCACTTTGAGATTTTATTTGTCTGTTTTATTTTTCTTTAAATAAACATAAAATGCACCTGCACCTCCGTGTCGGGCATGCGATTGCTGTACTTGAAGGACACACCTACTTAGTGGACCAATTGTCAACCACAGTGGAACTTGCTTACGCAAGATACCACGGCCTTCAGTCGCAAAGTCAAATTCATCATTTGGCTTACCTTTGCCCGTTATTACTAAAATAAGTCTAAGACCCTGAGCATACGCGGATTGAATAAAATGGTTTAGGGTTGGATGGGCTTTTGCGACAGTCAGGCCGTGAAGGTCAATATGCGCCTCTGGAACAAGCTTGCCACGCCGCATTTTTGCGTAAGCCTTGTGATCCATTTTGACATTTAATTTGGATGGAGGGGTGGGGATCGCTGTCGCAGCTTGTCTTGGCGCATTCGACCCGATTTCAAAGTGTGGGCTTTTTTTTCTATTGCTTTTTTCTAGCTTGGGATTTTTAGAGGCCGTCAAGAAAGTATCAGAACGCAGTTTTTTGAGCGGCGAAGTACTTTCGACCACTTGACGCCAAAGATCTTTTTCTGCTGTACTTAATTTACGCCTGCTCATAACGCTCACTGGGTCAAAAAACCCAACGCCCCCCTTAAAGAGTAAAAGTACAAAAAGTGAGCCTGTGCTTTTACCTATTGATGCCTTTTTTCAGCATGCACACCTGACGATAGCTCACATAACCAGACTAGCAGGTCCATAAAGCTAAAGGGCGCTACAATACCGTTTGCAACAGCAGTAAATGAGATAAGCAAGCTTAATACAGAAAAAGCTTATTCTAAAGGGTCATTCATCCGTTGCTACAAGGCGCCAATTTGGATCATCGCTACTCATATCTTTTGAAAATGTCCAGACATCCTTTTGACGTTTAACCTGTTTTCCGTCACCCTCGACGATATCGCCATCCACATTTTTTACAACTGATATAAGCTCACCCAGGAACAGCACCGTTAAATCGGCCACATTGGTAGAAGTATCAAAACCAACTTCGTTTAGCTTCGTTTCGCGAATCCCCGCGAACTCCGCTTCTATATTTATGCCACGGCTTTGTCGTTCTTTAATGACCATATCAAAGGTACCAGCAACATCATCTGATAGATAAGCACGCGTCTCTTCGATGTTGCCGCGCTCAAAGCTCATCAAAATCATTTCATAGGCTGAGCGAGCACCGCCTAAGAATTCTGCCACACTGAAACCAGGGTCGATACGTTTTATGGTAGCTAATTTTTCCGCCATACTTGAATCGGGATCCACGTGATCGATTATATCTGCGTCTGGACCGCCATCGATAACTTGAAGGTCAGGAGACCGCTTGGTTGTAGAGACGTTTGTTTCGGGTTTTTCAAATCCCTCTCGCGTGCCAAGAACATTTCTTAATCTCAACACCAAAAATAGCGCTATACCGGCCAATACTAAAATTTCAATTGTCATAGGATTCATTGGATCCTCTCGTCCCGCCTATAGAAAATCATGTCGATATCTATTATGTAGGTTACAGAGAAGGACAAGTCCACAACCCACAGTGAATCAGGAGGCTTTCTTATGTGGTTATTTTTAATTTTTGTGGTGGTCCCAATCATTGAGATTGCGCTTTTTATAATTTTAGGTGGGTGGTTGGGCACTTTTCCAACTTTGGCGATTATTATAATTACAGCTGCTCTAGGAACATATTTAGTTAAAACCCAATCTATTTCGACATTTGATACGATCAAGACGAAGTTTGGAAATTTACAAAACCCAACAGAGCCTATTGCTCACGCTGCGATGATTTTGTTTGCCGGTGCTCTGCTTTTTACGCCTGGCTTTTTTACCGATGCAATTGGCTTTTCACTGCTAATGCCATGGTTTCGAATTTATATTTTAAGGGTTGTGAAGCGCAAAATTGATTTGAAAAGTGTTAAATTTAAAACTTCTAACGATAACTCGCACTATCAATATGATAGAAAATCGCATGGCAGCGTTGTGATTGAAGGTGAATATTGGGAAAATAAAAATGAAAACCCTAAAGATGGTAAAAAGTAAGGAGCAAAAGCATTGAGGCCTTTCCCTTGAACTGGTAAATGATTTTTGAATAAGATTTTAAGGAAGGTAAAATGACAGAGGAAGCCAAATCCGCCCCACAGCCATCGATGAGTATTCTTGCACAATTTATTCGCGATATGTCGTTTGAGAATATTCTTGCTCAAAAGGGCACTGGAGGCGAAGGTTCTCCTGACGTGGAAGTGAGGGTTAATCTTGATGCGCGCAAAAGATCCGACCAAGATCAATATGAAATCATCATAAAATTGAATGTTAGCTCTAAATCAAAGGAAAATGCAGATCCGCTCTTTTTGCTTGAGTTGGAGTATGGTGGGATCTTTGAAATTAGCGGTGTGCCAGACGAACAAATGCATCCGTTCCTTCTAATTGAGTGCCCAAGAATGTTATTTCCATTCCTGCGCCGTATCGTTAGCGATATAACGAGAGATGGCGGGTTCCCGCCACTAAACCTTGAAAACATTGATTTTATTAAGCTTTACAAAAATGAAGCTGCGCGCAGACAGGCTGAGACAGAAAAAAGTAACACAAACAAAGTGTTAAACTGAGTATAGGTTGTCAGCTAAACCCTGTTCCATATTGCG
>JAQWKM010000053.1 GCA_029247845.1 Paracoccaceae bacterium
ATCTTACCGTTGAGGGCAAGCTGGCTTAAACCCCACGTGTTTTAAACGAAAGAAACATGCTTAACACTCGTTTTTCTTATTAAAATTTGGTTAACAGTAGCCATAGAATAACGCTATCGTATAGCTATAGATGCTTTTTCAACTTGGAAAAGGCTGGTTTTTTGCGGTCTTTGTATGGATTCTGATTAGCCCGTGAGCGCATATATAATCGAATGGGTGTTCCCGGCATGTCAAAATCCTGTCGCATTCCATTAACCAGGTAGCGCGAATAACTTTCGGGCATTTTATCAGGGTTAGAACACATCACAACAAAGCCTGGTGGACGGGTTTTTGCTTGAGTCATATATCGCAGCTTAATCCTGCGCCCATTTGGCGCAGGCGGTGGATGGGCCTCGACCATACCTGAGAGCCAACGATTGAGTTGGGCTGTTGTAATACGGCGATTCCAAACTTCATGGGCACGCATAATAGCCTCTCGCAAGCGATCCAAACCGCGCCCAGTCTTTGCCGAGACGGTTACCAAAGGCGCTCCACGAAGTTGTGGCAAAAGTCGCTCAAAGGCCTCTTTGAGGCTTTTGAGCTTTTGCTGTTTTTCTTCCTCAATATCCCATTTATTCACGGCGATAACTACGGCGCGCCCTTCACGCTCAGCAAGATCTGCAATTCTCAAATCCTGCTGCTCGAAGGGGATTTCTGAATCTAGCAAAACCACGACGACTTCGGCAAATTTAACAGCCCGCAATCCATCGCCCACAGATAGTTTTTCCAGTTTTTCCTGTACTTTTGCTTTTTTGCGCATTCCAGCGGTATCAAAAACGCGCATCGGCACTCCAGACCAATCGATTTGGAGCGATATGGCATCGCGCGTGATACCAGCCTCGGGTCCGGTCAAGAGCCTGTCTTCGCCTAAAATTTTATTGATTAGTGTGGATTTTCCTGCATTAGGCCGACCTACGACGGCAACTTGCAGTGGTTTAGTGCGCGTTGGCAGTCGGTATGTATCACCCTCATCCTCATCTATGTCGACATCAGTTTCAGTAAGCTCTCGCTTGGACCGTTCAGAAAAATCGTCAGCCAAAGGCATCAAAACACTAAGCAGGTCGCTCATGCCTTCGCCGTGCTCAGCCGAAAGCCGAAGAGGCTCCCCAAGACCTAAATTCCAAGCCTCAAGAACGCCCTCGTTTGCTACCGGCCCCTCGCCTTTGTTAGCCCCTAAAATTACAATCTTTGCTCTTTTGCGAAGTATATCTGCAATTGTTTCATCAGTCGGGGTTACCCCAACACGGGCATCTATCATGAACAAGCAAACGTCAGCCATATCGACAGCGCGTTCGGTCAGCTTACGCATTCTTCCCTGAAGGCTTTCGGCGGTAGCCTCTTCAAGCCCAGCTGTATCAATGACCGTAAAACGAAGGTCCCCCAGCCGCGCCTGACCTTCGCGCAAATCGCGAGTGACACCTGGTTGGTTATCAACTAACGCAAGACGTTTTCCAACAAGCCTATTGAATAATGTTGATTTTCCAACATTGGGCCGGCCAACGATTGCCAGTGAAAAAGTCATTCATCTGCTCCGATGAGTTCAAGATCGTTTCGTTACACCAGATTTTCTTCATCGGAAAGCGTGTAATTCGCCCTGCTTGGATACCACATAAAGCGTTCCATCTGCAACAATTGGAGCCGTGGTCGCCCCACCTGGAATACGAAAGCTGCGCAGTTCATCCCCAGAGGTCGGATCAAATTGGCGTAATTTCCCGTCGCTAGAAGCAATAATTAATTGCCCACCTGCCAAAATCGGACCATGATGTGCAACAATTTCTTTTGTCCGATTGCTGCCCTTATCCAAATACCCCGGAAGTTTGGTCGCCCAGATAAAATCACCCGTGCTAGCATCAAGGCGTATGAGTTCCGAAAGATCGTTGATAAAGAAAACTGATCCCCCTGCAGGCCAAATAAGTGAACGCGTTCCATAGGGAGCCGACCAGAGGCGTTCACCGCTATCCCGATTGAGCGCCACCATCCGACCAGACGTGTTTGCCACATAGACTGAACGACCGCTTATGACAGGCGTGGAACCGATATCTTCCACTGTTGCAACCGATTGGCCCAGCCTCCCACCGGCAAGCGTAGCAGTCCATAAAACGAGTCCACCCTGTCGAAAAGCGGCCTGTACTTCACCAGAACCAAATCCAAACACCACCAGTTTATCCGAAACAGATGGCCCAGTCGTTCCCATAACGTTATTAGTGTCAGCCAACCCGTCAATCTGCCACCGTATAAGGCCGGTCTTTGCTTCTATCGCCCAACTTGTCGCATCATTACTAACTAGATAAACAAGTCCATCAAAGTAGACTGGTTGACTATTTCCGGTCCCTAAAAGCGATTGTCTCCAGATATTTTGGCCTGATTTAGGATCTAATGCCCAAAGCTCTCCATATCCAGTTGATGCAAATAACATCCCACCGCCAGTCGCAAGACCGCCACCATCTGCCTGACCCGACTCCTCGATTGGTGGCGTCAGGTCCTTAGTCCAATGACGCACTCCCGTTTTGGAGGTAGATGTCAGAACCATCTGACTATCCAATGTGAATATCGTTCCATTTTTTGAAATCGGATCTACCGTCAGCCTAGCGCGGGCGACATCCCCTGTTCCAATGGATATTGACCAGCGTAATTTGAGCTCAGTGGCCAAAAATACATTTGTCGTTCTAGTTTTCGATGTTGCATGGCCTTGTGGCCAATCCAAATTTTGATGCAATTTTGGGGCTTTGAAGGCCAATTGCCTATTAGCAGGGCGTTCATCTTCAAGCACAGCACTGTCTTGAAAAACAGAAAATATGGGCTCGCGCTCGCCTGAAAGTATAGCCTCTTGTTCACTACATCCTAATAGCGGAAAAATTAACAAATAAGAAATGCTTGACAAGAGCGTAAATCTTTTCAACTTGGAGCTCCTTACTTTGATCCTTAACAGCGCTATTGGCCGCTTTGATCCGGATTTTCTCCCAATACGATCTTTAATTGAGACGCCCGCTGGCGCAAGCCCTCACTTACACTCGCGTCCTCAATGAGCCCAGACAGGCGATTAATCGCCATTTCTATCCTGCCAGAGCCAATCTCAATGAGAGCGATTTGTTCTTCCGCTAACAACCTATAAGGGCTGGCAGAGTCCGCAATTGCAGTTAGATCTGCGAGCCTTCGCTCATCGCTTAGTCCAACCTCTTCTAACAGCAGCTTTTTGAACTCCGCCAATTCGCTATATTCTACTTCAACCTGAGCTAAATCACCAACGCCTTTTAACGCCAAAGCAGCCTCTTGATATTGTGACGCGCTTGCCAACTCGGCAGCTTGTAGAAGGTTCAATACAGCCTTAGCACTAGGATCGTCACTTTTTATCTCATCAATAGCCTCTGCACGTTGCATATCTGTTTCCAGCTCCAGTGCAGCAAGAATTGCGTCACCGGTCTGTTGTGCAGCTACAGTATCCGTAGAGATACGATATTCTCGATACGCCGTTCCAGAAACCACTAAAACAACTACAAGGACAGGAATCCATCCAAATTTCCGCATAAGAGCAAACAGGCGGTCTTTCCGCACCTCTTCGCTTACTTCCTCAATGAAGCTGTCTGTTTCACTCACAATCTAACCCCGTCATTATTTACCAGAACCTCTATCCTGTCTTATCCCAACTGCCAAGTACCAAACACACATCCGAGTATTGCAGGTTGTTGCATTAATGTTTAATCTGAACTGTCGCAACTTGCTTACAAAAAAGTTCTAAAAAGGTAGATTTTAATACAGAAAAGGCAACCATGAGAATAATTTCTATCCTGACGGCTCTTTTTGTACTGTCCGGACTGTATTTTTTAGTTTTTGAACGCGCTGCGGTAAAAGCGATCTCGAACGGTGCGCCATTATCAACGCTCATCGTCAGCGTGGCTAATGTGGACGGTACCTTGAACCAGAAAGCTGAACCCAAAATTGAAACCAAAAATACTCGGAAAGGTTCGGCGGACCAAGTAATCCGCGTTGTAGCTTTGCAATCAGTTCAACAAAAGATTAACAGCACAGTTATTTTACGAGGCCAAACAGAAGCCGCTCGCGAAGTCCAAGTCCGGGCCGAAACGTCGGGAAAAGTCGTATCAGAGCCTCTGAGAAAAGGTGCTTTGGTCGAGGAAAACCAAATTTTATGCAAGCTAGATCCGGGAACGAGAGACAGCCATTTGGCCGATGCAAACGCCAAATTGACAGAGGCCAAAGCCCGCGTACCTGAAACGCAAGCTCGATTAGAAGAAGCTGAGAGTCGCCTCGATGAGGCGAGAATAAACTTTAATGGCGCGAAGCAATTAGCCAAAGATGGCTATGCCACCGAAACAAGAGTTGCTGCCACGCAAGCTGCCGTAAGATCTGCTGAGGCAGGGGTAGCGAGCGCACGTGCGGGATTTAAAACCACCCGGTCACGTATTCAGAGTGCCGAGGCAACAGTTGCAGGCGCGAAGAAAGAAATTGAACGGCTGGTTCTGAGAGCGCCATTTAGCGGCTTGTTAGAAGCTGATACTGCTGAGATTGGCAGCCTTTTGCAACCGGGCACACTCTGCGCCACTGTGATCCAGCTCAATCCAATAAAGCTAGTTGGCTTTGCAGCAGAAATCGATATGCCTAGGATCAAAGTCGGAGCAAATGCTAGAGCAGAACTTTTGGCAGGCCATGCGGTTTATGGAAAAGTTACATTTCTCTCCCGCTCAGCAGATAAATTAACGCGGACGTTTCGTGTCGATGTCGAAGTTCAAAATCTTGATTTGTCGATCAGTGACGGCCAAACGGCTGATATTATTATCAGTGCCGAAGGCAAGACTGCGCATTTGGTGCCACAATCTGCTCTAACGTTGAACGACGATGGCGACTTAGGTATTCGTATCGTAACCAAAGACAGCACTGCTCTATTCGTCAAAGTTAAAATGCTGATTGATACGCCCAGCGGCGTTTGGTTGAACGGATTGCCTGAAAGAGCAGATATTATCGTAGTTGGACAAGAGTATGTGAAAGATGGTGTGATTGTTGATCCCACCTTTAGGGAGCCAATGTAATGACCAGCATCGTAGATTGGGCCGCAAGCCGCGCGCGAATGGTTCTTGCAATGATTATTCTTTCTCTGGCAGCGGGAACATACGCCTACACAGGTCTTCCAAAAGAGGGTGAACCGGATATTGAAATACCTGCCTTGTTCATCTCCGTGGTCTTTTCGGGAATTTCTGCGTCTGACAGCGAAAAATTGCTTGTCCTACCTATGGAAGCTGAATTGGCAGATCTGGACGGTGTTAAAAAAATATCGGCAACTGCCGCTGAAAGCTATGCCGGTGTAGCCCTAGAATTTGAGTTTGGTTGGGACAAAGTTAAAACGATTGCCGAAGTGCGCGACGCGATGTCCAAAGCTGAGGCTTTGTTCCCCGAAGGCGCCGACAAATATTCGATCACCGAACTTAACTTTTCCAAATTCCCAATCATTATCGTAGATCTGACAGGTAATGTTCCAGAACGCACGATGACAAAAATTGCGGAAGATTTACAAGACAAAATCGAAAGTATGGATGCCGTACTTGAGGCAGCTATCGCGGGAAACCGCAAGGAAATGGTAGAAGTTGCTATCGATCCGCTCCGTTTGGAAGCCTATAATGTGACCGCGGGCGAATTGATCTCTGTCGTGCGCAACAACAACAGACTAGTCGCTGCCGGCGAAGTTGAAAGCGACCAAGGTGCGTTTTCGATCAAGATTCCGTCGAGTTTTGACGACGTAAGCGATGTCTATGCACTGCCAGTTAAAACAAATGGGGCCCGCGTTATTACGCTTGGCGATCTTGCCGAGATTAAGCTCACATTTGAAGACCGTGTTGGAACAGCGCGCTTCAACTCAGAATCTACCGTCGCCTTACAAGTGGTCAAGCGTAAAGGGTTTAACCTCATAAAAACGGCCCAAGCAATAAATGACTTGATCAAAGAAGAACAGGCGCAATGGCCCCAAGATCTGCAAGCGGCCGTTAAAATAGGTACCTCTAACGACCAATCGCGCGTGGTTGATAGCATGGTTGGACAACTCGAAGGCTCAGTTCTGACCGCAATTGCTCTCGTGATGATGGTTGTCTTATCCTCGCTTGGAACGCGCGCTGCACTGCTTGTAGGATTTGCAATTCCAACTTCATTTTTACTGTGCTTCGTGCTTCTAGCAATCATGGGCATCACCATTTCGAATATCGTTATGTTCGGACTTATCCTCGCTGTCGGGATGCTTGTTGACGGGGCTATTGTGGTTGTCGAATACGCCGATAAACGCATCTCAGATGGCGAAGGCCCTATGAGCGCCTATGTACAAGCCGCAAAGCGCATGTTTTGGCCTGTTGTCAGTTCTACAGCAACAACACTTTGCGCATTTATGCCAATGTTATTCTGGCCCGGTGTGGCCGGTCAGTTCATGGGGATGCTTCCCCTTACTTTGATCTTTGTACTATCTGCATCTCTCATCGTTGCACTGATTTACCTACCCGTAATGGGCGGTGTTTCCGGACGCATGAGCCGCATGTTTCAAAATGGCTCTGACTATTTACGAGTAACTTTACCTTGGATTTTACGCGCGGTTTTTGTTCCTATTGTGTTATTTGCCATGTTTACCAGCGCCATGCAGATCATCAACCCAGCCTATCTTTTTGGCGAACGTGCGAGAGGCTTGAGTTCCACCGCATCTATGATTGGTGTGGCTTTGTTTCTACTTTCTGCCTTTTCAGCTTCAACAGTTCTCGGTTCCTTCACTAAACAGTATAAAATGCGAGAAGTTCAAGTTGGCAAACGCCGAACAAATTTTGGGCTATTTATTAAATTTATTGTCGGCAATCCCGTGATGCCAATCATAACAGTTTTGGCAGTGATCTACTTTGCAATACAGGTAAACACCTATTTTGGCGAAAATAACTATGGTATTGAGTTCTTTGTCGAATCCGAACCGGAACAGGCAATTGTTTATGTTAAAGCGCGAGGCAATTTATCTTTGTACGAAAAAGATGCAATCGTTGCACAGGCAGAAAGCATCGTTCTGGACAATTCAGGAATTCAAAGTGTCTTTTCATTTGCCGGCGTGGGTGGATTGAACCAAAACACAGCCGGCGCCGCCCCACCCCAAGATAGCATAGGGCAGATTCAACTTGAAACAATCCCATGGAAAGATCGAAGAGGTCGCCCTGAGCTTGACGGCAATGTCGTCATGGCCGAGCTCAGAAAAGACCTAGCCAAAATACCAGGTATTAAGACAGAAGTACTCGAACTTGCGCGCGGCCCTGCCAGTAGCAAGCCTGTTCATCTAAGACTGAAAGGGGACAACTGGGAGCATCTGATCGAAAGCACCAAAAGAATACGAAGTGTATTTGACGAGACTTATGGGCTTACCCAAATCGAAGATAGCAGACCTTTGCCCGGCATTGACTGGCAGATTGATATAGATGTTGAGAAAGCCGGGCGTTA
>JAQWKM010000060.1 GCA_029247845.1 Paracoccaceae bacterium
CCGCAATTCTTGGTGGGTCATTACCCTTTTGTTCCTGCGAAGACATTCCATTATTGCGGCCCTTCTTGCGGTTAGCGCACCACTAAGCTCAGTTACGGCGGTTTGGTTGGCCTCTCCTTTAATGTATCCGACCATGTTCCTTATCATCAGCGGTACGCTTGGTTGGGATTTTGCGATTGCCAAGACTGTCTCTACCGTTGGAAGTGACGGTTTGGGCAGCAATTTAACAATAGCATTTACCAAAAGTGCTATTTTTTCTGACCCGTTAAGGGAAAACCACTGGTCGGCGACTGTTGTGATGTAACGGCTCCGTTTTAGGGAAAGCCTGTTTGGTCTTTCTGGAACACACCCGAGCGACGTGACTTCCTTCAATCGACCAGTCTAGAAAATGCAGTCATTCTTTTTGATTGGCTCAGTCTTGCTATGCCATGGAGGACATTATGCTGCGCTGTGTACCGGATGAGTGGATCGCATGAGCGCTCGAAGGTGGTGAAATTGGGACTGTCTTCTTGGGCGCAATCGTAGATGCTCCAGCGTATCTCTACAGCTATGATGCCATACTTCTTGTGGATGCGCTACAAAGCCAAGATATGAGCCTGGCAGCGCTATGTGCTTTGTTATCGCAAGCGGGGAGTAAGATGCATCCCAGCGGCCATTGCTGTCTGAGCAATTGTCAAACTATGGATCTTTTTTGCATATCTATGCTACGGCATCCTAGGCACTGTGATCGCCGGCATGGCATGGTAGTTTATTGCATAAATAGAAGGCCATAACTTGACAAAAATAGCATCCAATGACAGCCCTTTAGGCCCAGCGCGGTTTGCGTTTATTAAGAAATGCATCAATGCCTTCGCAGGCTTCTTTCCCCTCCCAAGTATCAGCGAGGCGTTTGATTGTCTCTTCAATGACGGCGTCGTCAATGCATGAACCAAGCGAGCGAGCGAGCGCTTTTGATGCAGCGACCGCATTGGGAGCTGCGCTGAGGTAGGGTGCTATTTCAGCTTCGATACGGGCATCCATTTCTAACGACGGCACATGGTCAGAAATAATTTCAAGCTCTTTGGCCTCTTGAGCTGAAAAGATGCGTGCCGACATAAACACGCGGCGCGCCTTTCCCTCGCCCATCCGGGTAATCACATAAGGGCTTATCGTAGCCGGTATCAGGCCAAGCCGCGTCTCGGTTAGTCCAAATTTAGTTCCGGATTCTGCAATCACCACGTCACAGATGCATGCCATTCCGATGCCCCCCCCAAAGGCCCCTCCATGAATAGCGGCGATCAAGGGCAATGGCATTTCATTCATCGCACGAAGCATGTTAGCCAGCTTGCGTGCCTCAGCAATGCGCCCATCTCTGTCTGCCTCGATCTGTAGCCTCATCCAGCCAAGATCGCCACCGGCACAAAAAACGTCCCCCGCACCGCGCAAAATTATAGCACGGTTTTCTGTCTCTGGCACGACGACACTGGCAACCTGCGTTAGGTCTGAAATCATTTGTGCTGAAAGCGCATTTTTCTTTTCGGGACAATTGAGCGTAACGGTCAAAACGCCACGTGCATCACGGTCTAATTTAAGAGTTTCAAAATCATCCATTTTTTTGCAGCAAGCTCTGGGCAAATGTCACCACTTGAGAAAGTTTCTTCAAATCCAAACCAGTCTCGTATCCCATATTTCCAATCATATCCACGACAGCCTCGGTCGCCACATTCCCTGTTGCCCCCGGCGCGTAAGGGCATCCACCCAAACCACCAACAGAGGAGTCAAAGACCCGTAGTCCCTTTTCAAGCGAAACTACAATATTTTCAAGCGCCCGACCGTTCGTATCGTGAAAGTGTCCCGCCAATCTATCAGCCGGTAATTCGTTTAAAACCGCGTCAAGCATTTTTGCCACTTGATCCGGAGTGCCCGATCCAATTGTATCAGCCAAACTGATTTCATAGCATCCCATATTTGTGAGAGCTTTGGCAATACGCACCACAGAGGTTGGGTCAACCGCCCCGTCGTAAGGGCAATCCGTGACACAAGATACACATCCGCGCACAGGTATATCCTGCTCTCTGGCGGCTTTTAAGACAGGCGCGAAACGGGCCAGACTGTCTTCGATCGAGCAGTTAATATTGGCCTGACTGAACCCCTCAGTTGCTGCGGCAAATATAGCGACTTCTGTTGCTTGAGCAGACAAGGCTCTGTCAAAGCCCTCTATATTGGGCGTCAAAGCCGCATATGTGACAAGCCCCTTACGATCAATGCCTTCCAAAACTTCAGCCGCATCAGACATTTGGGGCACCCATTTGGGGCTGACAAAGCTGGTCACTTCAATTTTGGCAAAGCCACAGGACGTTATAGCATCAACTAGGTTGATCTTATCTTGAGTGGCGATCAGCTTTTTTTCATTCTGCAGACCGTCTCTCGGGCCGACTTCATAAATTGTGACATTTTCTTTCATTTTGTCGCTATCCAATAATTATTTGTCCGAGTTGACCGAATAATAGACATGTCAGTGTGTTGAACAAGCTGAATCTAAGAAAGTCAGCTTTCCGTCAAGGTCCACTGGAATACTGGCCAGTTATATAATAAACCCTCATTAGGATGAGGGTTAAAAAGGTAGAATAGAGTGCTGAAAAAATCGCAAGAATTACTCGAAAAAGTACGCAGTAAGTTCGCATATGTCGATAGCTGCCCGTTTGACGGCAGCAGAATATTTTTCGAAAATGCAGGAGGCGCGCTGACGTTAAAGTCAGTCGTTGACACATCTGCCAAATTTGCAGCTATTCCAGATAATCAGGGACGCGACAATCCGGCGAGCCATGCTTTGGTTGCTATCATCAGCAAAGCCAAAGCCGATATGCAGATTCTTTTTAATGCACCAGAGGGTCAATTCTTTGTTGGCGAAAGTGGCACCGAACTATTATTTCGTCTGATCCGAAATGCGATCGTCAGCGCACAAAGCGGGGGCCATGTTCTTGGTAGCTCGCTCGAGCACCCTGCCTCGCGAAGTGCGGCATGCCATTGGGCAGAATTTGCAAGTCGACCCTATGTCAACGTTCAGCACAACTCGGAGACTGGATCTGTAGACGATGTCGATTATGCTGCTTTAGTTACGCCTGAAACGCGGGTGGCAACGATCCTGCATACCTCTCCTGTAACGGGAATGGGGGTTGATGTAGCAGCAGTTTCAAAAGCAATCAGATCAGTGGCTCCAGATTGCTTCATCATTGTGGATGGCATTCAGCATGCTGCGCATGGTTTACTCGATATAAAGAGTTACGGGGTCGATGGTTACGTAATCTCACCTTATAAAATGTTCTCACGCCATGGATATGGGGTGGCTTGGGTCTCGGACCGTCTAACAGATCTTGCACATGAGAGGCTGCACAACGGACCTGCTAGCGCTTGGGAGCTTGGAACACGCGATACAGGGGCTTATGCAACAATGTCAGATGTCGTCGAATATCTGGATTGGCTCGGGAGCGAAGTCTCAGGCAGTGATGATCAACGCGTGCGCCTCGTCGCAGCGGGACAGGCCATTAAAGCCCAAGAAAAAACGCTGACTGATGCTATGCTTTACGGTAAAGACAACCTCAAAGGCGTCAGTGAATTGGACGGAGTTGAAATTATTGGTGGTGTAGATAATCACAGACGTGAAGGTCTTGTGTCGCTCAGGTTAAAAAACATGGCATCAGTGGACCTTGTAACAGCACTTCGCAGTTATAATATACGGGCACATGTAAGAAAAGATGACCATTATTCGGGAAACATTCTAACACCAATGGGATGGACCGATTGTGTGCGTATTTCCATGTGTCACTATAATTCTCTCACAGAGGTCACGAACCTTTTGACCGCTTTCGAAGAAATTACAAAATCCGATTAAGATCTTTAGGTCGGCGTTGATAACATCAGCCTTTTACGGCGACTGTATTAAAGAGCTCTTATCAATTCTCCAACGGTTCTAGAGCCGATCGACGATCTGATCTCGTGTTTGGCGATAGAAACCAAGCTTACTCTCGCGGGTTTCAGCCAATCCTGTTGGATCCATAATTGGCCAGTACTCGACTTCCAGATGAAAAAACCTTGTCAAATCTAAAGCCCGTCGTTGACTGGCGGGCGAAAGGGCCACGATTAGGTCAAACGAGGAAAGATCATCACCGAGCTTGTCCATCTCGTCAAAACTGCGCGAGCGGTGGCGTGATAGTTCCACTTCAATCTCTTGACAGACCGCGATGGCAAACCCATCGATTTCAAGGTCATTGGAAACGCCTGCTGACTGCACGTAAACACCAGTCCCATAGAGCTTTTTCATTATCCCTTCAGCCATAGGAGAACGCACAGCATTATGATCACAGCAAAAAAGGACAGATTGTGGAAACGCCACCAGCATTTGACCTAGGTTCCAAAATGCAAGACACACATGAGCGTGAAAAGTCGCCTCGCTGTGTCGTTGTCAACTTTTGCTTTTCCATACAGACGTTCTTCGAGAATCCGCGCTCCTTCATCATGAATACCCCGACGCGCCATATCTATAGTCTCAATTTGGCTTGGAGGCATATTCTTAACCGCGTCATAATAGCTCTCACAAATAGCCCAATAATCTTTCACTACTTGCCGGAAAGGGCTCAGTGACAGGTGAAATTCAGCGGCTTTTTGTTGCCCTTCTGTCTTAACATCAAAGACAAGGCGCTTTTCGCGTATCGCCAATCCGAGCCGATAGGGACCGCTTGGATAAGCTTTGTCTGCACGGTCAGGTAATGTAAACGAATTTTCTTCTAGAATATCAAACATCGCAACCTTACGTTCTTGCTCAATTTCCGGTGTTGGCGGCGGCAAGTTGGCATCATCTATTTCAATGTAAACTATGCGTGTCATCGTTCGGGTATCCTATTGTGGCTATAGCTAGCTGATACGTTGATTTGGCGCAATATCCTATGGCTTCGCCGCGATCCTCAGAACCAATAAGACGGACTGCGCATCTAGTTAAGCTTATCTAAGCGCGCCGTGATAGATAGGCCGTGTGCCTCCAGGCTTTCAGATTTGGCAAGAGTAACAGCTGTGGGTCCAACGTCGCGCAATGCATCGGCACTCAGTGAAGACAAGGTCGTACGCTTCATGAAATCCAACACGGACAAGCCACTGCTGAAGCGCGCAGAGCGCGCAGTTGGCAACACGTGATTTGGCCCACCAACGTAATCACCAATCGCTTCTGGCGTCCAGGCGCCAAGGAAAATGGCGCCAGCATGATGAATTTTTTCAGAAAGAGCATGAGGATCCGCAACGCAAAGCTCGAGATGTTCAGGTGCAATTCTATTAGAAAGCTCGGCGGCAATATCCAGAGACGAAACTGTTATAATTGCGCCAAAATCCCTCCAACTCGCTCCAGCGATAGTTCTGCGCTGAAGCGTTTTCAGTCTTCCATCAACGGCCTTCGCCACGGCATTGGCAAATCCAATATCTGTGGTAATTAAAAGAGATTGCGCGTTTTCGTCATGTTCAGCTTGAGAGAGTAGATCAAGAGCAATCCAGTCGGGATCATTCTTACCGTCCGCGATGATTAAAATTTCCGACGGGCCAGCGATCATATCGATGCCCACTTTGCCAAATACGCGGCGTTTGGCAGCAGCAACGAACGCATTTCCCGGACCGGTTATTTTATGCACCGGTGGAATGCTTTCAGTACCATAGGCCAATGCTGCAACGGCCTGAGCTCCACCAATCCTATAAATTTCGGTTACCCCCGAAATCTCAGAGGCAAGCAGTACCAAAGGATTGATCACCCCGTCCGGTGTGGGAACTGTCACTACGAGGCGCCCTACCCCTGCAACATTCGCTGGTATGGCATTCATCAAAACGGATGAAGGATAACTTGCGAGCCCCCCAGGGACATAAAGTCCTGCCTGAGCAACGGCTGTCCAGCGCCACCCAAGCTCTGCACCATTTTTTTCTCGCCACATCGCATTTTGGGGTAATTGCCGCTCGTGATAGTCACGGATACGCTGCGCAGCAAACTCTAGAGCCATTCGCTCTTCCTCAGGCACTTTTAAAATATGCTCAGAAATTTCATCTTGAGAGATCCGCAGACTCTCAGCTGTCAACGTAAGACGATCAAATTTCTGCGTTAGATCAAGTACAGCAGCATCTCCCCGCGCGCGTACATCAGCAATAATTTCAGCAACTATATGATCGACGTCTGGACTATCTTCGCGCTTTGCATCCAAAAGTTTGGAAAAAGCCACTTCAAAGTCTGCATCATTAGCGTCTAAAAATACTGGCATTCTGCCCTCCATTTTCAAATTGAGACATAGCGTTCAAGTCCCCAAGCCTCAAGCGCTCGAATTTTATTCAGGGTGTTTTGGAGTTTGCCTCGACTGCGCCTGATAAGGACGCGTCACATCTTTAAGACTGACTTCGATGGCTTCTACGCGCGCTTTGAGCAAGCCGTCACCTGCAAATGTGATCGATATATCGACATCGCCGTTCTCAGCATCTTGCATGTCTAAAGACAAGAGCGAAAGGATTAAATCGCTCTGTTTGCGATCAATAGCTTGCGACGAGATAGACATCGCGTTTTCAACCAAAAGAAGGGACTGCACCCTTTCAAATGGTCGACCCTGCGCGATCGCTTTGTCTTTGTCCTCCCAACGAAAGCGATTAATCAAAAGCCCAAGCCTACGCCGTTTGGGCCGCCAGATGATCTCAGTGATTGGAAGCACAGCATCTTGGATCATGGCAGAAACGACTTTTAGGTCTTCTTGGTCGAAAGCTCCAAGGTTCAATGGACGTTCACCTCCGTCCTCAAATTGTGCATCTTGGGTCATATACCTTCTACTCTTTGCACTTTAGCACCAACCGCTTGGAGTTTTTCTTCAAGCTTTTCATAGCCGCGGTCTAAATGATATACTCTGCTCAGAATCGTTTCCCCCTCAGCCGCCAAACCCGCCAAAATCAGCGATACTGATGCTCGCAAGTCAGTCGCCATAACAGGGGCACCTTTAAGCTTTGGCACGCCCGTCACTTTGGCAATCCCCCCTTTTACGTCAATCTGCGCCCCCATGCGGATCAGTTCTGGTGCATGCATGAAACGATTTTCAAAAATCGTTTCCTCAAGATGACACACGCCCTGCGCCGTACACATCAAAGCCATCATCTGCGCTTGTAAATCTGTTGGAAAGCCTGGAAAGACACCAGTGATCACATCGACTGCCCGAATATCTCCATTTGTACGCTTAACTCTTATTCCGCCATCTGTTTCGCCAAATTCCACACCTGTTGCGGCAAGCTTTTCGCAAAAAGATGTCAGTAAATCTAGGCGTCCACCGACCAAAGTAACTTCACCACCCGCTATCGCTGGGATCAGCATATAGGTTCCCAATTCAATTCGGTCACAGACCACGGGATGGGTCGCGCCATGCAGACGATCCACACCTTCTATTATTACCATCGAAGTACCTTCTCCCTGGATTTGAGCTCCCATTTTACGTAAACAGCTGACTAAATCCACAATTTCTGGCTCACGTGCAGCATTTTCGAGAATAGACGTACCTTTGGCGAGGGTCGCAGCCATTAGAAAATTCTCAGTTGCACCAACCGAGGCAAAGCGCATCTTGTGGCGCCCACCTTGCAATCCGTTCGCCGGCGCATGGGCATGCAAATACCCTTCTTTCAACTCAATCGTTGCGCCCAGCGCTTCAAGAGCAGAAATGTGGATATCCATCGGACGCGCGCCGATTGCACATCCACCAGGAAGCGACACGACCGCCTCACCGGCACGGGCCAGTAGTGGACCAAGAACAAGGTTCGACGCGCGCATTTTGCGCACTAAATCGTAATCAGCCGTAAGATTGTTTAAATCATGGGAAGACATTGCAATAACCAAGCCGTCATTGAGACTGCTGACTTCAGCCCCAAAAGACGTCAAAAGGCTAGACATCGTCTTGATGTCGGACAAACGCGGCGCATTTGTCAGCGTCAAAGGTTCCTCACTCAAAAGCGTCGCCGGCATCAGAGTCAGACAAGCATTTTTTGCTCCCGCAATAGGGATAGTCCCAGACAAAGGACCATTACCGGTCACTAAAATCGAATCCATACACTTTAATCCTTGCTAGTATCAACTGCCTCATCTGACGTCGTATTCTGAACCTTCAACTCAGACTTACGGCGCGCTTGCGCCTTGCGTTTGGCCATATTTGACTTCAAGGCAGTCTTGAGGCGATCATCGCGGCTTTGCACCGTCTTTTGTCCCAGTTTTTCATGCTCTTTCGACATCATGGCGCAACGCTACATCATCGGGGCGCTCTGGTCCATATACCGCTTGCCTATCAGCGAATTTCCGTCTAACCAGCCAATGCATAGCGCCGCAGTAGCTCAGTGGTAGAGCACACCCTTGGTAAGGGTGAGGTCGGGAGTTCAATCCTCCCCTGCGGCACCAATTATTTTCCATCAATTTTTCTAAACACTTGATCTATAGTCATGTTTTGTCTTTTGGGTGATGTGGAGTAGACGATGTAATAGACAAAAGTGCTCATTATTTAATGAACAAGATTGGTTTGTATTACTTCACCAGACATGTGCCAAATGATTTGCAACGGCACTATGACAAGCCTCGTATTGTAATGTGCTTAAAAGTTCGCAGTAAGATTGTAGCATTAAAAGCTAGTCAGTCACCGGCAAGTAAACTTGATGACTTCTGGTTACAGATGCGTATCTCAAACATGGATGTTCCTGCTGCAAACCTACTGACTAAGGGACAACCAAAAAAAAATGTTTCACATCATCTGCTCCTAACCTGTCTGATGCGTTAGAAAAGTATTACAGACCAAAAGGAACAGATCATGGTGAGCAGTTCTTTACAGCAGCGAGCCGCAACATGAGATATGTGGTAGAGCGGTTGGGTGACCGCCCCCTTGATACCTACTCATCAACAGCAGTCGCAACAAATGCATTTGGTTGGTAGCTTTGGAGCTAATACACTTTGGGCGTTGGAAAATTGGCATTCAATGATAGATCAACCACCATATTATGGAGTGTATGACCACTTGAAACCTCCTTTGCAACATACATTCGCAGAACCATCTTATTGAAATTATACCGAGCTAATAAATTTATGCATGCTGCAAAGACAAGCGCCAGAAACAATCCTTCAAAACCAGCAAGCAAGGTTCCTGCCACACCAAACAATGCAGTCATTGCAGCCATCAAAATGGCAGTCTTAAAAATATCCAGAACTTACCTTTTGTTACCACCTATTGAGATATAAACTTAACCATCAGCTTCAATAACTCCTTTTGTAAGGAATTTTTGATTGTCTATCAGCTCGAGTAGCCGAACCAACCGATTTAGCCCCGTAAGCGATGACGTCAAACAGCCTATATTGTCAGGGACTTTCTTGAAGGTATCGGTCGGTTAAGGTTCGTAATCGTAAGTTTGACAGTAATCACAACAAGCTTTCTCTCCTTTATACGGCAGCCAATTATCAACAACCTACTTTATGAAAAATAGTTATAAATTACCTTGACCTATCTTACTTGAGACTGCCTAATTAATTTAAGATATTATTCCGGCGGGAGACTGGATTTTGCTAAATGATAAGTATTCCGTTCTATTTGAGCCATTAAAGATTGGACCAGTCACTGCCCGAAATCGGTTTTTTCAGGTTCCACACTGCACTGGCATGGGGCATCTAAGGCCAAAGGCTGACGCAGCAACCCGCGCAATAAAAGCAGAAGGCGGTTGGGCGGTTGTATGCAATCAAGAAACGGAGATACATCCCAGTTCTGACCTCACACCATTCACGGAAGGCCGCCTATGGGATTCGCGGGATATCCCAGCTCTTCGATTGATGACTGACGCAGTTCATACTCATGGTGCATTAGCTGCTGTAGAGCTTGTCCATAACGGGAACCATGCTTCTAACCTTTCAAGCAGAGCACCCGTTTTCGCCCCGAGCGATATGTCCGTTGATAGTATCGTACCAAAGCAGGCCAAAGCGATGGACAAAGCAGATATCCGAGCTCTGCGCAGATGGCATCGTGATGCGGCACGAAGGGCAAAATCTGCCGGATTTGACATTATTTATGTATATGCCGGTCACCATATGACGCTCCCACAGCATTTTTTACTTCCAAATATGAATGACCGCATGGATGAGTATGGAGGATCTCTAGCAAACCGGGTGCGTTTGATCCGCGAACTGCTTGAAGAAACAAAAGATGAAGTAGGCGATACATGTGCTGTGGCGTTTCGCTTTGCTGTAGATGAGATGTCGGGTGTTGACGGCATGCAGGCCTCTGAAGAGGGACGAGCAGTTGTCGAAATGTTGGCTGAATTGCCTGATCTCTGGGATGTAAATGTGTCTGATTGGTCAAACGACTCCGCAACTTCACGCTTTATGCCAAATGAAGGCTATCAGACCCCGTATATTGAGTTTGTTAAGCAAGTAACCACCAAGCCAGTCGTCGCCGTTGGACGTTTGACTTCGCCCGACAAAATGGTGTCTATGATTAAGAGTGGTGTGGTTGATTTCATTGGGGCAGCACGTCCATCTATAGCCGATCCATTTTTACCACATAAAATCCAAACTGGCAGGATAGAGGAAATCCGCGAATGTATTGGATGCAATATATGTGTAGCCAGTGATAATATGGGAATGCCAATACGTTGCACGCAAAATCCAACGATGGGGGAAGAGTGGCGGCGAGGATGGCATCCAGAACAAATTGAACCCAAAGGTAAAGAAACTGAGGCCCTGGTAGTTGGGGCCGGACCCGCAGGTCTTGAGTGCGCCATGCAATTGGCCAAACGTGGTTATGAAGTCACGCTGGCCGAAGCACGTACGCAATTAGGTGGACGTGCAATATTGGAGGGAGGCTTGCTTGGCCTGAGTTCTTGGAAGTGGGTGAGCGATCATCGGATTTATGATTTACAACAGCGCGGCAATGTAAAAACCTTTTCCCAAAGCCCTATGACCGCGCAAGATATTAATGACCTTGCGATCCCAAATGTCTTCATTGCTACTGGCGCAAAGTGGCGGCGCGATGGCGTTGGCCGCAGCTCCCGGGGTCCTATTCAAAAAGATCCACAAATGACGATATTGACGCCAGACGATCTGATGGCGGGGCATTTGCCACCAAGAGGTCCAGTTTTGATTTATGATGATGATCAAATTTATTTGGCTGGAGTTCTTGCAGATCATCTTAGTTCAGCCGGGTATGAAGTTATATTTGCGACGCCTGCGACTAACGTTTCACCGTGGACTGAAAATACGCTTGAGCAGGTACGGATACAGACAACGCTTATAAAGCGAGGTGTGCAATTGATTTTAGGAAAAACCCTCACTCAGATTAACGCAGAACATGCTCAATTATCCTGTATCTATTCAAAATTTGAGCAACATGTGGAAATGGCTAGCATCTTGTTGGTCACTGAGCGAAAGCGTAAGACCGAACTCTTTGATGCATTAGGCGAAGACTTAAACCATAATCATTTCAAAAAACTAAAGCTAATAGGGGACGCCGAGGCACCTGGCTTAATTGCCGATGCTATTTTTAGTGGACATATGGCGGCGCGACATTTTGAAAAATCACAGCGTAATATTGAACGAGAATATTTTCGTCGCGAAATTGTCGCATTAGAAGGAAATTGATAAATTATGGGAATTTCTACTAAAAAAAGATTAAGCCCAGCTGACAATGCGCCCTTAAACGTTGAGGATTGTATATCTGGATTTGGCTTACCGCGCAGGTTTTATACTTCAACAGGCATTTACGAAAACGACATTAAAAATTATTGGAACTGCAGTTGGATTTGGGTTGGCCATATTACTCAGGTAAGCAAACCAGGGGATTTTTTCGTTTTTGACTATAGCCAGGAATCGGTAATAATAAGCCGGGATCGAGAAGGTCAGGTTAATGCATTTATGAATGTCTGCAGACATAGGGGATCAAGGGTTTGCACTGAAAAATCAGGTTCCACGCGCGTGTTCAGTTGCCCTTATCATGCTTGGACATATGAATTGGATGGTCAGTTGCGTTCTGCGCGCGAAATGGGGCCAGAGTTTGACCGGCGCGACTATAGACTACGCCAGCTTCACTTAAGAATTTTTCAAGGTCTAATCTTTGTTTGTGCGGGAGATGCGCCACCTGATATAGAAGCAGGATTGCAAGATATCGCGCCACTGATAGCGCCATTTAATATTGAAAACACGAAGATTGCGCACCATGCTTCTTACCTCGTGTCAGCCAACTGGAAGCTCGCAATTGAAAATTATATGGAGTGTTATCACTGTGGCCCGGCACATGCGGAATATTCGCTTTCGCATAGCCTCAAAGATCCAAAATCTATAACGCCAGAATTGATTTCTGAAATGCACCGCGCTGGTGAAATTGCCGGGCTTCCAATTCAAGATTTCGCCCTCAATGGATCTGATGTTGATATGCATTTTTTCTGTCAGCGGTACCCACTCTATCCAGGCTATGTGACGGGTAGCAAAACCGGAGCACCACTCGCGCCATTGTTAGGCGAGTTAAAATCATATGATGGGGGCACGACGGACATCCAGATAGGGATTTTGAATAATTTCCTTGCCTACTCAGATCACATGATTGGATATCGGTTTATTCCAATATCGCTCCAAGAAACGAATATCGAAGTGATTTGGTTTGTTCAGAAGGACGCCTTGGAAGGCAAAGATTACATCATAGAAGACTTGACTTGGCTCTGGCATGTCACATCACAGGATGATGAACAGATTATTAGTCTTAACCAAAAAGGCATTAATTCGCACTATTTCACACCGGGCCCCCTTTCTGAAATGGAATGGGGCATCAGGGCTTTTTATCAAAACTATTTGCGGATGGTTTGATCTGCTTTTAAATTGCAAATTAAAATTTAACGGCTTTGAAAGGCTTTTTATATGAAGAAAATAGTGGCAGAAAACCGACGCATCGCAAATATTCATACCGCCGAGTTCGTTCCTTTTCTGTCTGAGGGTAAGGAAGATGGCGCGGTCTTACAACTCAATTCAGCGAAACCTTTAGGCGTTGGGTTTTACGTTTATAAAATGGCTCCTGGAACCAAGACAATAGCGCATAAGCATAAAGGAGCTGAGGAATTTTTAATCATAAAAGGTGATCTTACAGACCATGATGGTGTGAATTATGGTCCCGGTGACCTTGTCTGGCTAAGGGACGGAACCGAGCATTACTCTTATACAGAAAATGGATGTTTGATTGCAGTACATGCCGAAGCATTGGAAAATCCCTTAGATGCTTAAGCAAGACGATGGTCAAATTCTAGTTAAGTTAAAACACACTTGCAGATTAAAAGTCTGGCTTTAGGATAAGCTGACCGACTTAAAATACTCTCAATGCTAAAATTCATCAAATGAATTGAGCAAAATCAAATGACGGCAAAAAGGGCTTTGAAATGACAGATTATATTGCTCCGGACCATGTTTATTCGAACGAGCTCTCTTCAGCAGACTTAATAGATTGGGATAGAACACATCAGGTCCATCCTTGGGCTGCGATGGATGCTTGGCGGGGCTACGATCATATGATGGTAGAACATGGTAAGGGCATCTATCTTTGGGATTCTTCAGGTAAACGATTTTTAGATGGTCCTGGGGGGATGTGGTGCGTGCAAATTGGTTATGGACGGGAAGATATGGCCGAAGCGATCGCTAAGCAGGTTATATCGCTTCCGTTTGCTTCACCTTGGACGACGACGACCAACCCAGCAGCACGACTATCAAAAAAACTGGCTGAGTTAGCCCCGGGTGATTTAAATAACGTATTTTTCACCACTGGTGGATCCACGGCTGTCGACACAGCCATACGAACTGTTCATTTTTTAAACAACCGACTGGGTAAGCCAGAAAAGAAAATCGTTATAGCCCGCGAAAAAGGTTATCATGGCTCCACTTATCTTGCATCTACTGTCACAGGAAAAGAACGGGACAAAAGTCGTTTTGACGTTGAGAGCCGGCTGGTTCGTTTTTTACCTGATATCAACCCATATCAGCGCCCAGAAGGCATGACTACCGCTGATTGGGGAGATCAAAAAGTAGCGGATCTTGAAAAGATGATCGAAGACGTCGGTCCAGATAAAATTGGAGCTTTTATAGCTGAACCAATTCTATGCTCTGGTGGGGTTATTATACCCCCTGACGGATACCATAAGCGAACGTTAGAGATTTGCCATAAATATGATTTATTATATATTTCGGACGAAGTCGTTACGGCCTTTGGTCGACTTGGACATTGGTTTTCTTCAGAAGCGGTATTTGGCATAGTCCCTGATATTATTACTTGCGCAAAAGGTCTTACATCGGGGTATTTACCTTTGGGTGCTTGTATCATTTCTGACAAAGTGATGTCGGCAATTTCAAGTCCAGAAGAGGAAGTCTTGTTTTCAACCGGCTTTACATATTCTGCGCATCCGGTTTGCTGTGCAGCCGCTTTGAAGAATATTGAAATCATGGAGACAGAAGGTGTTTTGGAGAATGTGCGTAGTTTGTCACCATATTTCCAAAGTAGGCTACAAAAGCTCTCAAAATTTGATATTGTTGGCGATGTTAGGGGGCAAGGTCTGCTTGGGTGCATAGAAGGCACGCCGGCAAGCCCTCAAAACGGTTCTGTCTTGGCAGCTGAAAGGCGCCTTGGCGCTATGCTTGATGATGCGTGTGAAAAGATGGGCCTACTAGTACGTCCCCTTATAAACATGGCAGTGTTTTCACCACCGCTGATTATCACAAAAGATCAGATTGATGAGATGTTTGATATCCTGGAAAAAGCACTTGAACAGGTCACAAATTCTTATAACGGAGGGGCTGGCTCATAGCTCTTTTGAAAAATTTGAGTGATAATCTCGCACTAATTAGCCCCACCGAAAGACACTGTTAATATTTTTGGTCTCGTAGCTTTAGTCAAAACTAGGGTGTTCACGTTTTCCATAGATTTTGGCTTGATCAATGTCTTTCCCTAGATCTATCCCAGCGCGATAACCGCTTGAAACTGCTGCTGCAATAATCGAGGGGGCTTCTGCATCCCCAATTCTTTTGACAGACTGGAGTGTTGAAGCTGTCAAGCTATTTTGATCCAGCTTGAGGTCGTTATATAACTCCAAAACTGGAATACGGCGCGTAAGTGGTATGATAGCATTACAACTTATCTCTGATTTTGAGTCTGACAGAACGCAAGACATACCTAGCTTTTGATCCCAAACGTGATCAATGTTACGGTTTGTGATCATTTGAACTCCAGCCTCTGCGAGGGCGCGGTTTGAGCTATTTTGTTCGTCAGTCAAGCTGCCCCATTCGCAAATACGACCCGCAGGCGTAATCAGGATTACATCATGCCCACGTCTACGCAATTCCAACGCCAAAACAGATCCCATATAATAATGATCGTCATCATAGATTGCTATCTTGCCAGCAGAAAGTTTTGTTCCATCCAAAACTGTTTCGGCATTCAAAATCATATTTGAATCGACAGTCGAAAATCCATGGGCACTATAACGCCCAACAGCATCGTCCGCCCAGCATGCACCAGTTGCGACAAGCACATGGTCAACGTCCAATTCAAACACATCTTCTGCCTGCATATGACTCTCAAGAAACACTTCGACATTTGGTAGTTTGCTAATTTGACCAACGCGCCAATCACGCACGCGGGCCCACTCACTTAACCCGTGAAGCTTTGCCTCTCTGGTCACGCGGCCTCCTAATGTACGCTGGGCCTCTGCTAATAAAACCTGATGACCCTGCTCACCGATTACTCGCGCTGCCTCTAATCCCGCAGGGCCGGCGCCAACCACTAATACCCGCTCAGGCTTTTCAGTTGGAGAAATAAACTCCGGATGCCACCCCAATCTCCACTCTTCACCCATTGTGGGGTTTTGCGTGCATCTCAAAGGTACCCCCGATGAATCATATGCATAACAGACATTGCATCCAATACATTCGCGAATATCTTCAAGGTTGCCCCTTGAAATTTTTGAGGGCAAAAATGGATCTGCTATTGATGGGCGAGCTGCACCGATCATATCTTGCGCACCAGCTTTGATCACCTGCACCATTGTATCTGGGGAAGTAAATCTGCCTACGGCAACAACTGGTTTATCTGTCATTGCTTTGGCTTTGGCTATGCTGGCAACCAACGAACCCTCTTTTACAAAACGTGAAGTACCCATTTCGACAGAATAATCTGGAACTGTGAGATCCCACAGATCGGGTAAATCCGCTAACATAGCAAAGGCATCATAACTCTCAGCGTCTTCTAGCCCTACGCTAAAGCGTGTCGCAACCGCAGCTTTGCCCACAACGATCTCTTTTGTTTCTTCGATTAGCTCTTTGATCAGGCGTACGCGGTTTTCAAGTGAGCCACCGTACTCATCTGATCTATTATTGATTTCGGGGTTTAAAAACTCTGAGAGCATATAGCCATGTGTCGCATAGACATAAACAATGTCAAATTCAGCTTCCAAAGCTCGCCGTGCAGCGTCCCGGTGCCATGAACGGATATTTTTAATATCCTCTTTGTCCAAGCGTCGAGCTTGGCCGGGATGAAAAACACTACTGTCGGTTTGAGGTCGGTTTCTCAAGCCAAGTGGTGGCAGTCTTGTCCCTAAATTAACAATCATGCTCCCACCGACCCAAAGCTCAACCCCAGCCAAAGCACCATGTTTGTGAACTGCTTGTGTCATAAGTTGATGGGCGCGTATATCTTCGTTGTCCCATAGCGCAGCGAATGGAAAGGCATCGTTGTCCGAGGTCGGATGAATCGAGCAATATTCAGTATTAACCACCCCCCAGCCACCTTCTGCTTTGATCCCGCGCATCGCAGCAAGTGTTTTTGGTCGTCGCCATCCCATCCCACTACAATGTGGAACCTGATAAAAGCGGTTTTTTGCGACAACCGGCCCAAGTTTTATAGGTTCAAATAGGAGGTTATGACTTGGATCACGCATCAAATGCACCTGGCGTTATTTTGGCTTATAATTACTTGATCGACTGTCCGAATGTTATGCAACTCAATTCATGAAAACTTGTGAATTTCTTTTGACTACACTTCAGGCATTCTCGCCATTTTCTGATCTAACAAATCACGCTTTTGTTGCTTGAACAGTATGACCGCGGCGATAGCTACGAGCACTGCTACAAATAAAATAATAATAGTTGCCAGTGCATTTATATCCGGACGCAGCCCCAGTCTTATCCTTGAAAAAATGAGAATTGGAAGCGTATTTGAACCCGGTCCCGTTACAAAACTAGCAATCACGAGATCATCCAGAGATAGAGTAAACGCCAGAAGCCATCCCGATAGTAATCCAGGCGCCAACATTGGAATGGTTATTTTAGTCATGACTTTAAAAGGTTTTGCACCTAAGTCTGCAGCGGCTTCTTCTAAATTATTTCCCATGCCAGTCAGACGCGCTTGAATAATTACAGCTACATAAGCCAGTGAAAAAGTAATATGGGCAATTGTGATTGTCGTGAAGCCTCGCTCGGTGGGCCACCCAAATAGCTGTTTAAGAGAAATGAAAAAAACCAATAGAGATAACCCAGTGATTACTTCCGGCATCACCAAGGGCGCAACAAGCATACCGCCAAACAAGGTACGGCCTCTAAACCGACCAAAACGAACCATTGCCAGCCCTGCCAATGTTCCAAGAATCGTTGCAAAGGTTGCGTTTACAACAGCTATTTTTAAACTAAGCAGCACCGCATCCCATACATCAGGAGATTCAAACAGCACGCCATACCATCGCGTGGACCAGCCTCCCCAAACGGGAACCAGTTTTGAGTAATTAAAAGAATATATTATCAATAAGATTATGGGCACATAAAGGAACGTAAAGCCGACGAATAACATTATGCTTAAAAACCGAGATCTTTCACGGTGCATCTAAGTATCCTCCGAAGATTTCGCTTGATAATGCTGATATACTGCCATTGGCAGAACCAAAAGTAGCAACAATACGATGGCCACCGCAGAGGCTACAGGCCAATCTACATTCCGGGCAAATTCATTATACAAAAGCCGCCCAATCATCTGTACATTGCCGCCACCGAGCAAGTCGGGAATTACATATTCTCCCGTGGCGGGAATAAACACAAGCAGTGATCCCGCAATAATTCCAGGTGCGGTCAGCGGTAAGGTAATCTTAAAGAAAGTGTTAATCGGCCCCGAGCCGAGATCTGCGGCAGCCTCATTGAGCGTACTGTCCAGTTTCTCCATGTTCGCATAAAGAGGGAGTATCATAAAGGGAAGGTACGTATAGACGATGCCAACATAAACTGCGAATTCGGTATAAAGCATTTGAATTGGCGTCTCGATCAGCCCAAGTGAAATTAACAGACTATTTATGGTTCCTTGGTCAGCCAGTAATCCCATCCATGCATAGACCCTCAAGAGAAATGATGTCCAAAATGGCAAAATAATTGCAAATAAAAGTAGGGGTTTGGCGACTGGTCCTGAGCGAATAATACCATATGCAATTGGATAGCCAACCAACAGGCAGAAGACTGTCGATATCGACGCTATTTTTAATGAATTTACGTAAGTACGTGCATAAAGAGGATCTTCAAAAATATATATAAAATTGTCAAAAACTAACCTAATTGTGACAACGCTACCATCAACCCATTGCACCATATTGCTGAATGGCGGACTTGCGATGACCAACTCAGCCAAACTAATTTTCGCAACAATGAAAAAAGGTGCCAAAAAGAATATCAAAAGCCAGAAAAAGGGTGTCCAAATAACGAGAGTTTTCCAACTCGACTGAATGCTTCCCGCAAAACGCGTCCAAGCCAATCTAATTCTTAGCGGTATTATCTTAAATACGCCAATGTCTGTCATTTGTTTAACAGCATGGAACTGGAAGCGTCCCAATGAATATATACATTATCTTCCCATGTGATATGATGTGTCCGATTTTTAGGCCTCACTTGGTTGGGCGCGGTAACGTCAATGATACGGCCATTCTCCAAGCGCACTTTGTATCTAGAAGTATTCCCTAGGTAACCAATGTCGTCGATCACGCCAAGTATCTGGTTTTCGGTCTTTTTCTCTGGGGCTTGTTTGCTGAGATGGATTTTTTCTGGACGAAGACCAATATAAACATGACTTCCCTTGGACACTTCGATGTTATGCTCAACATCAAAGTGTCCAATCTCAGTTTTAATCCGCAGATGGTTTGCAGATGTCTCAATAACTTTGCCTTCAAAGATATTTGCAGAGCCAATGAAGTCAGCTATGAAACGATTTTCTGGGAATTCATAAATTTCCGTTGGAGTACCTATCTGTACAAATTTACCTTGGTCCATGACCGCGATACGAGTAGAAAGTGTCATTGCCTCTTCTTGATCATGTGTAACAACAACAAAAGTAACGCCAACCTTGTCCTGTATATTCATGAGTTCAAATTGAGTTTGCTCTCGTAATTTTTTATCAAGAGCTCCAAGTGGTTCGTCCAACAAAAGTAATTTTGGTTCTTTGACAAGCGCACGCGCGAGCGCGACTCGCTGTCTCTGTCCGCCAGACAGTTGTTGCGGCCGGCGCTTTTTGTAATCTTGTAATTCCACCAGTCTTAATATGTCGTCAATTCTATCGCTAATTTCACTTTTCGAAAACCCGTCTTGTTGGAGCCCGAACGAAATATTTTTCTCAACGCTCATGTGTGGAAAGAGCGCATAATTTTGAAACATCATATTAGTTGGACGCTGATAAGGCGGAACATCGGACATGTCTTTACCGTCAATAATTATTTTACCCGACGACGGTGCCTCAAATCCTGCGAGCATTCGCAGCAATGTTGTTTTACCGCAGCCAGAACCGCCAAGTAAACAAAAGAGCTCCCCCTTGTGTATATCTAGATTAACATCATTGACGGCAGTAAAATCGCCAAATTTTTTGGTAACAGCACGTATTTGCAACAATGGTTCTTGGTCTGCGTCTTGGCTAGGGCCCTGCTCTTTAGATTGCTCGGGCGCAGGTGGCTTATTGACCATAATGGGCCTCATTGGGAATTCAAAGTTAATTTGGCAACAGTCTATGGTGGCGCAAAATACATAAGCGCCACCAAGATGATCTAATTAGTTGCCAGCTTTAAAATCAGTCCATGTTCGTGTTTGAATGCGTTGGACTTTCGGCGACAAAGACGCATTGGTGTACATGTCGTCAACCTGAGCACTTGTTGGAAAAGCTGCAGGACTTGACGTGACTTGTTCGTCGATCATGGGCTTTGCAGTCAAATTGGCTGTTGCGTACCAAGTAAAGTTGCTATCAGCGGCACCAACTTCAGGGCGCATCATATAATCAAGAAACAAATGCGCGTCTTCAACATTTTCGGCGTCTGCAGGTATGAGCCAGCCGTCGATCCATAAATTGGCTTTCCCCTTACCTTCTGGAAGAAAGAAATCAAGAACCACGCCAGTGTTGGCTTCGGCCGCGCCGGACATCGCTAACAGCCCATCAGGACCCCAAGTTACAGCAACACAAAATTCTTTTTGTGGCATGCGCTGATAGGCATAATTGTCAAATGTCTTGATGTAGGGTCGAATTCCAGCAAGTAGTTCGCCTGCTTTGGCATAGTCAGCCTTATCTTTTGTACCAGGGTCTAGGCCTAAATGGCTGAGCGCCATTGGAATAATGTCTTGCGGCGAGTCGAGAAAGGAAACTCCGCATTTCGCAAGCTCTTTCATATGCTTTGGATCAAAGATCATATCCATCGAGCCAATGGGGGCGTCTGGATACGTTGCCCGTACTAATTCCTCATTATAGGTAACTCCGTGTGTTCCCCACATATAAGGAATAAAGTGTTTGTTCCCCGGATCCCAATCTTTTCCCAATTGCTGCATAATTGCCGGGTCCATGTTGTTTGTGTTTCCAAGCTTGGACAAATCTAATGGCGCAACAATATCAGCCTGAATCAATCTAGCAACCATGCTGCCTGAATGGCTGACAACATCATAACCGCTGTCACCAGCAAGCAGTTTTGCATCAATTGATTCAGCCGAGTCGTAGGTATCATAAATGACTTTTATACCGTATTCGGCTTCAAAATTGGCTATAGTTTCTTCCCCAATATACTCAGCCCAGTTTGTTACTTTTAGAATTCGATCCGCTGAATTTGCTGTACCTGCTATACAAATGCTAATTGCTAAGGTGCTGATAAGCATTTTTGAGTTGGTTTTTATCCCCATGGTGTCTAAACTCCCCTTTGAATTAATGGCCAAAGCTGAAAGATCGGCCAATATATTTGGTTCCTTCCAAAACATTTTTTAGCATAAGCGAAAAATACTCTGTCTTTTGCAAACTGTTCTTTTGCACATTTATTTTTTCTCAATTACACTTAGCCGTCATAATGCTGTTTAAAGGCTATTCTTTACAAAACCGATTAGTCAAGAAGATACAGGCAGTAGCTATATTAAAAGCGTGTATTGTTTTACCTTTATTGTTCAGCATAAAGAAATGTTTTGTTTGAACCGAATTTAAATACTTCAGAATGGTGCCGAATTATTTCTTAGTTACAATTCTTATCCTAATAAATGGGCTATAAGTTTTGAATTTCTATGACTTGGGTTCAACATTGCGCCTCAAAAAGTAAGAATCTGGAGGTAAAATTAATTTTGATCTGTATTTGAGCTTAGTAACTCCGTATTTCGCAGAGCTAACATTCCTTCAGCGGGTTCATTCTCATTTAGAATAGGAAAGAATTCACGAAGTGCATTATGATAGCTGTGTACGCCATACTCCAAGTCAGACAACAGAATGCCATCAAAACCACTTGAAAATGCTGCTTCCCAAGACCATTGGATCAATTGCTCGTCTTCCTTGCTGGTCATTCGATCAATTCGCTTGGAAAGATAACGAGAGAGGCGCATACGTCGATTCTCGTTCGCGTGCCGATAAGAGCTACCACGCTGGATGGTTTTCCCCAACTCTATAGGAAATTCTTGGTAAAAAATAACTGAGTCTGGGTAAAGACCAAAAACGAGATTTGGAAAGATACCAATATAAAGCCATGCATTTTGGTGATCTTTATCTAGGTCTTGAGGTGGCTCTAGGATTGAAACATAGTTTCGTACGCTCCACTGACGGCCTGCATTTGCACGAAAGGATCCTATGGATTTAGATATTCCCGATCTTAAAGGTTCATCATGATAATTTGCACCAAAGAGATCATGCAGACCTGGGTGAGCCAGTGGCACATGATAACCTTCATTATCGACATCCCGCACACATTTCCAATTTGCAGCAACCTCTTCGGTCCAATAACCGTCACCGGAAGGCAGTATTGTCCCGAGGTTATATTGGTCAGTCTCTTTCGAAAAACGTTGCAAAACTTGAGACATAGGTGGTTGGGGCCCAGGTTTAAAACGAACGAAGACGAAACCCTTCCATATGTCTAATTCGATGGACTTCAAGCCATACTCTAGAGGATCAAGATCAGGCAAAGATTGTGGCTGAGCTGGTCCTCTTAACGTCCCATCTAAATTATAAACCCACCCATGAAACGGACAAATAATGGCTGATCTACAATTTCCTGTGTCTTGACCAACTACTCTTGACCCACGATGGCGGCACAAATTATGGAACGCTCTAATCTGATTATCGTGTCCCCGGATGACCAAAGCCCGTTCGCCGACAAAGTCACAGGCAATAAAGTCTCCTGAATTTGGAATATCACTCATATGGCAAACCAGTTGCCAGTGACTGCGAAACAAAAGGTCTTTTTCAGCCTCAAGCATCTCGGAACTAAAAAAACTCCAAGTTGGTAGGCCTCTCCTATCCCATTCTGCTGGGATTTCCGTCTGGGTATGATCTATTGTCATTAACCTATCCAAAAACACTCGTTCCAACAGTATAACGCGATTTAGGAAGTCCTCAAATGATATTGTATGAAAAAGCATCAAAACAGCTTTGGGAGAAACAACTTTATTATCCGAAACAATGACCTTTGAATAGAAATATGAGGCAAATAAATAATAATGAAGCTTAAAAGTTTTTAAGGTTCACGGGGTATCAGCGGTATTATACACATAAACTATTCAGTCATTTCAGAATGTAAAAAAGCATATACGATCACAATCAATGTAAGACCCAAAATAACTTGCCAAGAGAAAGGGACATATAACTTCTCATATCAAGACCTTTTGACAAAAGTTTGCCGCATAAGCAGGGACTTTATCATTCTCGCAGATGACCCATCAGTTTAAGAAGGACTTTCACCATTAGTA